>JAESRD010000156.1 GCA_016764835.1 Paracoccaceae bacterium
AGCCCGTACGAGAATCGAACTCGTCTTTCCAGGTTGAAAACCTGGCGTCCTAACCGATAGACGAACGGGCCTTGGTAATGTCGGGCTTGTAGGCAATGCACCGCAGGAGAGCAAGAGGGTTTTTCTTACTTTTGTAGAAATTTGGCTGGCCCTCGATTTACAGCGCTTATTGCCGGAAAATTGGTGGTGATTTTGCAGCGGTTTGGCGCGGTGAGTTGACGAGGCGGCGGAGCTGGGCAGGCGCGGCGCTAGCCTGCCGGGGCCGCATCCTCAAGCCGCAATTGTACCCGCAGGCGGCCGCGCCAGCTGTTGGTCTCTAGATGGCCGACCAGATGGAACCGCGCGCCGCCATGGTTGAGCAGGGCCGCACCCAGCGGGGTGTCGGTCATGCCAAAGCCTATCGCGTCGAGCGAGGCACCGTGGCCGTCGCCGAAAGTGAGCTTAAGGTGGTTGGTGCCGACGGTCCGGGCATCCATGATTTTGCAATCTGGCAGGGCAAAGCGTGGGGCCGGGGCCGAAGCGCCAAACGGCCCGGCTTTGTCTATGGCCTCAATAAGTTGCGTGGTGGCAGCAGCGGGGAAGAGCACCGCGTCAACCCTCAGATCAGCCGGGCCTGCGCTGCCGGCCCCTTGACGCTCTAGCAGCTCAGAGAGGCGTGCCATGGCCGGTTCTAGGTTGGCCCGTGTCAGGCTAAGCCCGGCGGCCATGCGGTGACCGCCGCCTTTGATCAACAGACCCTCGGCGGCCAGCCTTTGCACAGCGCTGCCAAGGTCTACCCCCGGCACGGAACGGCCAGAGCCTTTACCCTCATCGCCATCAAACCCAATGATAATCGCCGGGCGGTTGGCGGTTTCTTTGAGCCGAGAGGCGACGATACCGACCACACCTGGGTGCCAGCCGTCACCCGCAGCCCAAGCCAGCGGCGCGTCAAGACCACGCGCGGTGGCTTGCTCCATCGCGGCTTCGCGCACACGGGTTTCAGTCTCGCGGCGCTCAACGTTTAGCTTGTCGAGCCGTTCGGCGAGGGCTTCGGCCTCGTGCTTGTCAGCCGTGGCCAGCAGGCGCGCGCCAAGGTCGGCTTTGCCAATGCGGCCACCGGCATTGATGCGCGGCCCAAGCAAAAAGCCAAGGTGATGCGCGCTGGGGGCGGTGTCCATGCCCGCCGTGTCAGCCAAAGCGGCAAGGCCGGGGCGGGCACGCCGCGCCATAACGGTTAGGCCCTGTTTGACAAAGGCGCGGTTGACCCCGACCAGTGGGGCGACATCGGCAACGGTGCCAAGCGCCACAAGGTCGAGCAGCGACATCAGATTTGGCCCAGCCGGGCCCTTGGCTTCGCGCAGCTGACGGCCCGCTTCGACAAGCATGAGGAACACCACCCCGGCGGCGCATAGATGACCCAGATCGCCGGACTCGTCTTGGCGGTTGGGGTTCACCACAGCCACAGCTTCAGGCAGGGTCTCGCCGCCCAGATGGTGGTCGAGGATCACCACATCGGTGCCTTTGGCGGCGGCGACAGGCTCATGGCTGAGCGTGCCGCAATCGACGCAGATGATTAGGTCGTGGTTGGCCGCAAGGCCCTGCATGGCGGGCGTATTGGGGCCGTAGCCTTCTTTGATCCGGTCCGGCACATAGAGCGTGGCTTGGCGGTCAAAATGGCGTAGCCAAGTGATGATCAGCGCCGCAGATGTGCCGCCATCAACATCATAATCGGCAAAGATCGCAATGCGTTGCTTGGACGTGACAGCCTCGATCAGCCGCCCGGCGGCTTTGCCCATGTCGCGCAGGGTCAGCGGGTCTGGCAGCAGTTCGCGCAGGGTCGGGGCCATATGGGCCTCGACCTCGTTTGCCTCAACCCCGCGCCGCGCCAAAATACCGCAAAGCGGCAGCGGCAGCCCAGTTTCTTGGGCCAGTGCTTCGGCGCGGCGGGTGTCTTGGGCCACCGGCCCAATCCATTTGCGGCCCAGCAAAGAGCAGTCCACATTCAAGAATGCGTCTTGCTCCATACTGTTACTCAGCCACCGGGTTGCGGTAGCTCATGCGCCGGACAGAGCCGGTTTTGGAGCGCATCAGCAGCGTGTCGGCGGTAATGTAGCCCGGCTCACGTTTGATCCCAGCAACAAGGCTGCCATCGGTGACGCCGGTGGCGGCAAAGATCACATCAGATGTGCAGAGATCATCCTTGGTATAGACCCGGTCAAAGTTGGTGATGCCCGCTTTGGTGGCTCGGCCGCGCTCATCATCATTGCGAAACAACAGCCGCGCATAGATCTGGCCGCCCATGCACTTAAGTGCTGCTGCCGCCAAAACCCCTTCTGGCGCGCCGCCAGAGCCCATATACATGTCGATCCCGGTCAGCTCGGCCTCGGCGCAGTGCATCACACCTGCAACATCGCCGTCTGTGATCAGCCGAATGGCGGCCCCGGTTGAGCGGATTTCTTCGATCATGGTCTCGTGGCGCGGGCGCTCAAGCACACAAACAGTGATGTCACCGATTGAGCAGCCTTTGGCCGCGGCCAGCGCCGAGACCCGCTCGGAGGGTGTCATGTCTAGTGTCACCACGCCTTGACGGAACCCCGGGCCAATGGCCAGCTTATCCATATAAACGTCAGGCGCATGCAGCATAGAGCCGCGCGGGCCCATGGCGATAACGGCGAGCGCGTTTGGCATGTCTTTTGCCGTCAGCGTCGTGCCCTCCAATGGGTCGAGGGCGATATCAACCGCCGGACCGTCGCCGGAGCCTACTTCTTCGCCAATAAACAACATGGGCGCTTCGTCGCGCTCGCCTTCGCCGATGACCACAACGCCCTTAGTGTCGAGCTTGTTGAGCTGGGTGCGCATTGCATCTACCGCTGCCTGATCGGCTGCCTTCTCATCGCCTCGGCCAATGAGCTTCGCAGAGGCCAGTGCGGCGGCCTCGGATACGCGGGCGAGGCCGAGCGACAGCATACGGTCATGAAATTGTTTGGCTTCAGGCATGGGGGTGTCCTCGTTAAAATCATTAACTGTGGCCTAGCGGGTTATGCCCGCCGCTGGCAATACTGTGAACGCTAACACTAAGTAAGGAAGGTTGAGGCGGCGCAAAAAGTGGCACAATGCGGCGCGGCGCTGACAATTATAATTGTATTGCACGGCTTTAGAGCATGTCAGACCTCTTCGATACGCAACACAACTGGCGGCACAGAGACAACGCCAGTGGACCCGAAGCCTTCAATCGCCTCGTTGAGTGCGCGTCTTGTGGTTTTGTGAGTGACAATAAGCACCGGGGCGGATGGCTCATCATGGCCATATTGGCGCATCCGGTCGACCGATATGCCAGCCTCGCCCAGAACATGGGCGATCTTGGCCAAAGCGCCGGGTTTGTCGAGCAGTTGCAGCCGCAAATAATAGGCCGCAGGCA
>JAESRD010000157.1 GCA_016764835.1 Paracoccaceae bacterium
AGTGGTTTGAGCAAGCTTGCCGCATTTGGGCCCAGATAGGCAAGCCCGGCCATGGCACCAGTGCTGGCCACCCCGCCAATGGCCGGGTTTTGCAACAGCTGCGCGCCGTCGCCCGCCAACCGCTGCGCATCGGCAAATATCAGTTTGCCGTCGCGGCTTATCTCCCAGCGGTCGGCGAAATTTATTGTGTCGAGCGTCTCGCCCATGGCCCGGCGGCCAAAGATAACCGGTTCAACCAGCACTGCCACAGCATCGCCCAACAGCCTAACCTTCAAATGGCGGTGCAAGGCCGCGCCGTTAAACAGGATGGTTTCTTGTGGCAGCCAGTGCAGCTGCGCGCCGGGTTGGACCACTAGCTCGGTGCGGGTCTGCGCCACTTGGCCTTGCTGGGCCATATAGGCCCGCTCGGCAGCTTGCGTGGTGAGGCTCAGCCGCGTGCCTGCCCCGGCCTCGGCCGAGATGCTAAGCTTGTCGCCGCCTGTCAGCCCGCCAGCGGTATTGAGCAACATCACGTCGAGCACATCATCAGGCGGCCGAGGGAACAGCACCCGCAGCGCGCCTTCCTCTCGCAGATCCGCCAAAGCCGAGCCGCCCTGCGCCAGCTGTGCAGATACCCGCACGAGCCCGCGTGTGCGCTGCGGGCCTGCGCTCTCAACCAATGATGATAAAGCTGCGCCCACTGTCCCTTGCCCCAAATAACTTTTGCCAGCTTTGCGGCTTCAAAGGACGGGGGCCAAGTGCAAGGCGGCGCAAATCAGCATATTTCTGCGCCATTGCCGTGATATGCCTAAATTTGTGGCAGACGCAAAAAAAGGGGCGCCGTGAAGCGCCCCTGTCTAGCTTGTTTTGCGGCCAGCTTAGTTCGGGTTATCCATCCGAACCCGTGCGCGCACGGTGCCCTTAACCGGCGTCTTAAAGATCACCCGAAACTGTTTCTGATCAGGCCCATATTTGAGCGTAACATATGGTGCCTCGTAAATCGCCGTGCCAGCGGCATCTTCGATCTTGCCTTCGGCAACTACAGAATCGACCATCCGCGCCCAACCACCAAATGGCAGCCATGTGCCAGTGTCAGCAATCCAGATCCTGTCGGTCGTGGCTTGCTCATGTTCCATCGTCAGCGGGTTGCGCACCTCTTGGTCCACGCCGTGAAACACATTGGCCTCAAAGGTCACATTGCGGGCGCGGTTGGGGTCAAGAGCGGCAAAGGTATCATCCACATGCTCAACCCTGTCGATATCACCGTTCAACACTTTGAACACATTGCTCACCACCGAAAGACCGTGGATAAAATGCCCCGGACCGTAGGGTTTGATCACGATGTAGTGGAATGATTGCGCCACATCATTAGCGGTGAAGATATTGCCGGTAATCGTCAAACCACCAAACGAGAACTGATTGCCCTGTGCTGGGCTCGCATCATGCTCGTTGGTCCATTCAAGGAAGTTATTGTCGATGTAATTGCCGGTAAAGATAGTTTTGCAATTCGGCGTGGTAATGATCACCCCGCCCTTGCGCACCCCGTCCGACTCGCTGTCGCCAAGGAACCAGTGATTGCCGGTAATCATCGAGCCAGCGCCGCCAAGCACACAGAAATGCTTAAACCTTACTACCCGGTTTTCGCGGATTTTTAGATCATTGGCATTGGAGTTAAAGGCCACGGTAGTGCGCTGCTCAACCGGAATAGATTGCTCGTTCGAGAGGAACTGACACCGGTCTATCAACATGCCCTGACAGCCCGTGCCGATCGAGGTGATACCGCGGTCCTTTGGCTTGGTGATAAAGCAGTCACGGACATGAAAGATCAGCCCGTCACGCGCCAGCATTATCGCACTGGCCACGCCATCACATTTGAACTCGATATCATCAAGAACAAACTGGCTCAGACTGTCATAACCCGAAAAATCGAGCATGTATTTGAACCGGGTGAAGGTAAAGTTCTGCGTGCCTTCAGCATCATATAGCTGCTGCGAAAGGGTCAGCTTTTGTTGGCCAATTGACACGCTGGTCACATAGATCTCGCGGCCAACACCATTGCCTGTCACCAAGCTGCCAACCGGAATATTGGCCACATTTGACACATTGGTCAGCACATAGGGCGAACCAGCCGAATAGGAGCCTTGCGAGGTGACAACTTCGTTGTTCCAGGCATTGCCAGCAATCGGTTCAAACTGACCGTTGCGAATAACCCGCCGGGTGGCAAAGGTCGATTTGCTGGGCTCAAGTGCCTGCATATCAATCGGCCCACTTAGGCCAATGCGCCACCCATTCAGGTCTAGGCTTTCATGATCTGAAAAGTTGATCAGCGCCTGATAGGCCTTCTTAAACGCCAGCTCTTCATTGCCAAAAGCATCAAGATAGCTGACAAAATCAAAGTTGCGCTGGAGCACAAACTTTGGCCCAATCGCCTGCACAACATTGCCTTCAAAACGCACTTGGCTCTGAAACGTTACATTGCCTTCCAGCAAATATGTACCCTTTGATACAAGCACTTCGCGGCCATTGGCGGCCCCGTCAGCGGCCTCAAACGCGTCTGTGTCATCGGTCACGCCGTCGCCCTTGGCACCGTAGTCGCGCACATCGACAAGGCCCATCATGTCGCGAACAAAATAGCTGGTCACATCTTCGATGACGATATCATCAATCAGCAAGACACCGCCATTTGGCCCCGTGAAATCCAGCCCGATATGGCCGTAAATCGCGCCGTCCCAAACCATATCAACCCCGGTGCGCTCACCGGTGCCAATGATGGCTTTGATCTCAACGACTTCGCCGTATGTGGTCAGCTGGGTCGATGGGCCAACCTCAACCAAGCCGCCAACATGGCCGCCGCCCGCACCGCCAGCCCAGCCCGCAATGCGCACCGCAGGCAGTGACCCGCCCGTTGCTTTCACCCGCACAGTTACCTCTAGGTAGCAGCCCGGCAAGATCGTGGTCTCGCCCATATAGCGGATCTTTTGCGTACCGTTGACTTTGTTAATCAGCATGCAGCCCGAGAAATCTTGGTCCGCTGGTTCAAAGACCCCGGCCCCAACGCCCGCATATGTGTCCGAACCTGGCGTACCGTCGCCGCTCGACCATACATTCAAACCGTCGGCAAATGGCGGCGGCATCAGCACCAAACCGTCCGTGATGACCTTATTCATCGCATCCCCTTTCCAGTGGGAAGGGCGGATGTTCGACCGCCCCGGCTCTATAGGAATTCCGAGCGCAAATCTGCCCGGATGAGCCTGTGAGATAGGGGGGTAGGCATGAATGCAGCGCTAGCCCACCGTGACGGTGGCCCATTTGGGCGCAACAGTCACGGCGGGCTAAGCCCGATTATTTCAATGGTGTGATCATGGGTCGGCAGCCGCGCTATTATGCGCGCACAAGCGCCCCCGCCATGCCTGCCTCAAGCAGTGCTACGGATTCATCAATCCCGTAAAGGGCGATAAACCCGCCAAAACGCGGCCCGGCCGAAGCACCGAGCAGAACCTCGTATAGCCCCTTAAACCAAGCCCTCAGCGGATCAAATCCGTGGTTTTTCCCAACAGCAAAGACCATTGTTTGCAGCGCATCAGCATCAGCCGGGCCGTCCCAGTCTTTCAACTTGGCAACCAGATCAGCCATGGCGGCAGCCTCTTTCTCGTCGGGCAAACGGCACACCCGGTTCGGCTTCACCTTGTCCTGATAATAGCGCACAGCATGGCCAGCCGCCGCATCAAGTCCGGGATGGGTCTCGGGCGTCGCCTCAGGCGCATAGCGCTTGATAAAACCCCAAAGCACGTCCTTATCCTCAGCCCCGGCTACTGTCGCCAAGTTCAGCAACATCGCAAACGGGATCGCAAGATCAGAGGCCGGCGCATTGCCGCTGTGAATATGCCACACCGGGTTGGCCAGCCGTTGCGCCTCATCTTGGCCGTCAAACGCCCGTAATTGCTGATGATATTCATCAACCATCTTCGGGATCACATCAAAATGCAGCCGCTTTGCCGTGCGCGGCTTGAGATACATATAGTAGCTCAAGCTCTCCGATCCGGCATAAGTCAGCCATTCATCAATGCTCAGCCCATTGCCCTTGGACTTCGAGATTTTTTGCCCAAACTCGTCCAAAAACAGCTCAAACGTATAGTGGTTCGGCGCCCGTCCGCCCAGTGTCCGGCATATGCTGTCGTATATTTTGGCGTTGGTCGAATGGTCCTTGCCGTACATCTCAAAGTCGACATCCAGCGCCGCCCAGCGCGCGCCAAAGTCAGGCTTCCACTGCAGCTTCACATGGCCACCAGTGACAGGCACGGTCCATTCGCGGCCCTCCTCATCATCAAAGGTCACCGTGCCCTCAGCCGCATCAACATGCTTCATCGGCACGTAAAGCACTTTGCCGGTCTCCGGGTGAAACGGCAAAAAACACGAGTAGCTCTGCGCCCGCTCTGCCCGCAAGCTCTTGAGCATGGTCGCCATAATCTCGTCATACCGCTCAGCCGCCAGTCGCAACATCGGGTCAAACCGACCCGAGCGGTAAAACTCAGTCGATGAGATAAACTCATACTCAAAGCCGAACGTGTCGAGGAATCGCCGCAGCATCGCGTTATTATGGTCGCCAAAACTATCATGCGTGCCAAATGGGTCAGGCACCGAAGTCAGTGGCATTTGCAAATGCGCGTCCAGTGCGCGTGGGTCAGGCACATTCTCTGGCACCTTGCGCAGCCCGTC
>JAESRD010000158.1 GCA_016764835.1 Paracoccaceae bacterium
GATCACCGCCCAGGCGATAACGGCCATAACAAAGGAGATCATCGGCGCAAGAAAGAACACCGCGCGGTCAGCACCGGCCGGCACGATCACTTCTTTAACGATGTATTTCAGGAAGTCAGCAAAGCTTTGCAGCAAGCCAAAAATACCAACAACGTTGGGGCCGCGCCGCATTTGCACAGCCGCCCAAACCTTGCGGTCAGCATACATAAGAAACGCCAAGGCGACCAGCAAGGGTATAAGAACCAGCAAGCATTTCCCTAGAATAAGCAGCACAATGCCCAAATTCGTCTGAGTGAAGAATGCGATCATATATCTTTCCTCACACCGTCGGTATTCCCGATAGCCCACACGCGGCTACCGTAACCTCGGCATCAATCGTTGCTATTCCCTCTGGGAGGGCTGGCGAGATAGTGTAGACGGAATCCGCATGCCAGATTCCGGACGTTTCATCAACCACAGTCCGCACATGACGCGCAAATCCATAGCCTCGGATAAGCGCATATTGTGCGGCTGCACATTCGGCATAGGCTTCAAGATCGGGCAGCCCGCGCGCGCCGCGCATGGCAACGGTGAAATTCACCAAATCACCGTCGAGCAACCTTGTCTCAACACCCACATATTCGGGTGAAAAATCACCCTGACTAACGTCAGTGTCTGGCGGCAACATGCAGCCGCTCAGCGTAAGGCTAAGCAGGCAAGCGGCCGAAGATATGATCACTGAGTTTCGCAAATCTGATTATTCCGCCGCCATTATTGACTTGGATCGTTCGGCCGCCAATGCGGCCAATTCGCCCATCAACGCGCTTGCACGGGCAATTGGGTTTGACAGATAAAAATCGGTACTGTCCGACATAAGCCGACCAGCAGCCATTGTTGCGGCTTCAGGCACGTTCCATTCGTTTTCTGGCACGGTATCTATCAGGCCAAGATGCGGATGCTCTGAGATCAGCGCCGTGCGCAATGCGCCGAGACTATCCCATGGCAGCTGGGTTTCCAGCTGCGCCGAGAGCGCGCGCAAAATCGCCCAGTTTTCTTTGGCCTCGCCCGGTGGGAAACCAGCACGTTGCGCCAGCTGTGGGCGGCCTTCTGTGTTAACAAACAGACCGGACTCTTCAGGGTAAGCAGCCCCCGGCAGGATGATATCCGCCCGATGCGCGCCCCGGTCGCCGTGGCTGCCTTGGTAGATCACGAAGGCGCCAGCCGGGATGCTCATCTCATCAGCGCCAAGGTTATAGACAACCTCAGCCCCGTCAAGCGCGGCCTCGACGCCGCCCTCAGTGACAGCACCAATATCCATAGCACCCACGCGTGACGCGGCCGTGTGCAGGACCATAAACTTGGAATGCCCAGCTTCGGCCATACGCATAGCTGTCGCATGTACAGCCGCACCGTCAGGCCCAGTCAAAGCACCTTGACCAATGATCAACACACCGGCCACGCCCTCTTTGTCGCTGTGGTCCATCGCGGCGAGCCGGCTTAGCGCCTCACGGTCGGTGCCGATCTCGATCACATCATAGGTCAGGTCAGCGACTTCGCCGATCCGCGCAACCTTGCAGCCATTTGTCCACGCTTTGCGGATACGGGCATTAAGCACCGGTGCCTCAAGCTGTGGATTGGTGCCGATCAAAATGATCATCTCGGCATCATCAATATCTTCGATACACGCATTGCCAACATAGCCAGACCGGTTACCGGCAGGCAGCTTGGCGCTGTCAGTCCGACACTCAACTGTGCCGCCCTGCCCCTCAACCATGGTCTTGAGCGCGTAAGCTGCCTCAACAGAGGCCAGATCGCCAACAAGACCGGCGACCTTTTTGCCGCGCATCGCAGTCGCTGCGGCTTCAAATGCCTCGGCCCAACTCGCCGGGCTTAGCTTGCCGTTCCTGCGAATATAGGGTCTGTCCAGCCGCTGGCTGCGCAGCCCGTCCCATACGAAGCGGGTTTTATCAGATATCCACTCTTCGTTCACGCCGTCATGGTTGCGCGGCACAATCCGCATCACTTCGCGGCCTTTGGTATCAATCCGAATATTGCTACCCAGCGCGTCCATAACATCAATGGTTTCAGTCTTGGTTAACTCCCAAGGCCGCGCCGTAAATGCATATGGCTTTGAGACCAGCGCGCCAACGGGGCACAGATCAATGATATTGCCCTGTAGGTTCGAGTTGAGCGTCGCACCAAGATAGGAGGTGATCTCACTATCTTCGCCGCGCCCGGTCTGGCCCATCTGGGTCAGACCAGCCACTTCGGAGGTAAACCGCACGCAACGGGTGCAGGAAATGCAGCGCGTCATATGGGTCTCAATCAGCGGGCCGAGATCAAGATCTTCGGTCGCGCGCTTGGCTTCACGAAAGCGGCTAAAGTCGACGCCATATGCCATTGCCTGATCTTGCAGATCACATTCGCCGCCTTGGTCACAAATCGGACAATCAAGCGGGTGGTTGATCAGCAGAAATTCCATGACCCCTTCGCGGGCCTTCTTAACCATGGGGCTATTGGTCTTGACCTCGGGCAGCTCGCCATTGCGACCGCCGCGCAAGTCTTTGACCTGCATGGCGCAAGAGGCTGCCGGCTTTGGCGGCCCGCCAACCACTTCGACAAGACACATGCGGCAATTGCCAGCAATGGTCAGCCGTTCATGGTAACAAAACCTAGGGACTTCGACCCCGGCGGCTTCGCAGGCTTGAATCAGGGTCATTGTCCCCGGTACTTCAACCTCTTTGCCGTCGATAATGACTTTGCGTAGGTCCGACATTGTCGCAGCCCCTCTTCCGCTGTGCCTGTGCCGCGCTTTACGCAGCAAGTTAGAGGCGTTCTAGCGCGGCTGACCCCATGATGCCAGTCAGTTCAAGCGGAAAAGAATAGAGTTTTTTTAACGCAATAATAACCCAATCTGCGAACCAAGCGCGATCTGCGTCCGGCCAGCGGCGCAATAACTAGCAGCCACCCCGTCTACAGCGCCCAGATCAGCCAACCGATCACGGGCAATCCCCTCTAGCCGGTGCTTCTCATTGCGGTCATCAATAAAAGCGCTGACCTCATCATTTGAATAGCCCAGTTCTCGCGCATGTGCTTCTAAAGAATGAAGAAAGTTGATGCCCCGCAGCCAGCGCGCGGCAATAGAATCGCACTGATTTCCAATCTCATAGGCGATCGCAGTGTCGATCAAACCTTCGGTTATGTGCTCAACATTGCGCAAAGCTGGCCGTGCGGCGGTGGCCCCGGCAATGATGGCAAAGCCAATAACCAGGATGCCTGCTTTAAAAGCTGACCGCGCTGAGGTTTGGAATTTTTTCATCGTGTTTTTCTTCTTATATCGGTGAAAAGACAAAGTTGGTGTTTTTATCCCCGGATTTTTCCGGTGCTGCTCATCATCAAATCGTCGTTCAGCGCTTGATATTCAATAACCAAGCCAGTTTTGGCGACTCAAGAGCGATTTTTGGGCGCAAATTCGCCGAATACCGGCTTGGGCGGTTAACCAAGAGTTACGCAAAGTGAGAATGTTGGTTTGGCGCGCGCCGCCTGCTGATTCTCAGCATCCCTCATGGCCGCAGCCGCACCTTAACGACCCGGCAATAATTGGCTGTGACTGTTTTGCCAAGCTGACCAATAAAACGGGATAAACTAGGCCAAGCCACGGGTTTATTGGCAAAATTTTAGTGAGATTACAGGGCTGAAGGCCAAAAATATTGGTCGCTCCGGCGCAAAGGCGGCGCGCAGTTGGGCACCAAATATCAGCGAGCCCCAAGCATGCCAGCTTGCAATAGAATCATCAACGCTCCGGCCAAAAAGCACGCTTGTTGGCCGGGGCGTAAAAGCTTATTCAGCGGCGATTGCCGCGCCTGTTAACCGTGCTTCGATATCGCCACGGAAGTTCTTGATCAGCCCTTGGATCGGCCAAGCCGCCGCATCGCCAAGCGCACAAATCGTATGGCCCTCAACCTGCTTGGTCACGCTCAGCAGCATGTCGATCTCATCAACACTGGCCTCGCCCGACACCAGCCGCTCCATGACCCGCATCATCCAACCGGTGCCTTCGCGACATGGCGTACATTGGCCACAGCTCTCATGTTTATAAAACTTGCTCAGCCGCCAGATGGCTTTGACCATATCGACCGATTGGTCCATGACAATCACCGCCGCCGTGCCAAGGCTTGAGCCTTTTTCCTTCAGCCCGTCAAAGTCCATCACCGCGCCGCGCATTTCTTCGCCGCGCACACAGGGTACAGACGAGCCGCCGGGGATCACCGCTTTGAGGTTGTCCCAGCCGCCGCGAATACCGCCGCAATGTTTCTCGATCAGCTCTTCAAAGCTGATCGACATGGCCTCCTCAACAACACATGGATTGTTGACATGGCCCGAAATGGCAAAAAGTTTGGTGCCCGCATTATTAGCCCGGCCAATCCCGGCAAACCACTGGCCGCCGCGCCGCAAAATAGTCGGCACTGTGGCGATCGATTCGACATTGTTCACTGTAGTTGGGCAACCGTAGAGCCCGGCACCAGCGGGGAATGGCGGCTTCATCCGCGGCATGCCCTTCTTGCCCTCAAGGCTTTCGAGCAGGGCGGTTTCTTCGCCGCAAATATAGGCGCCAGCGCCGTGATGCAGATAAAGATCAAAGTCCCAGCCGGACCCGGCAGCATTTTTGCCAAGCAGACCGTCTTCATAAGCAGCATCAATTGCCGCCTGAAGCGCTTCACGCTCGCGGATATATTCGCCGCGAATATAGATATAACAGGCATTGGCGTTCATGGCGAAACTGGCGATCAGGCAACCTTCGATCAGCGTATGCGGATCATTGCGCATAATCTCGCGGTCTTTGCAGGTGCCCGGCTCTGATTCGTCGGCGTTAACCACAAGGTAAGACGGACGCCCATCGCTTTCCTTGGGCATAAACGACCATTTCAGCCCGGTCGGAAAACCAGCGCCACCGCGGCCACGCAGGCCAGAAGCCTTCATTTCGTCAACGATCCAGTCACGACCTTTTTTGATGATATTCGCTGTACCATCCCAATTGCCGCGTGCCTTCGCCCCGGCAAGGCTGCGGTCATGCATTCCATAGATATTGGTGAAAATCCGGTCTTCATCTTTGAGCATGCATTTTTACCCTTTGTCCTGCAGGCGCAAGCGCCATAGCTGCCACGTCATCCACAGCCCATAGCCGAAACCGGCCAGAGCAATAAGATCGAGCAAAGCCCGTATCCTATTCGGTAGGGCCAGCTTATCACCTAGGATCATTACAATAATCCAATAAAGCCCGCACCCGACCATAACAAGAGCCACACGACGTGTGGCTCCCGCAATTTTCGCGTCATTATCTTGTTCTGGCACTATTTTGCCTCAGATCGGTAAACATAAATGCCTTAGATCAGTAAACTTTGCCTTTGCTGACGCGCTTAGAAAACTCTGTTTCCGCACCCGTCGCCAAAAGCCTTGCTTGTTCCACCCATGTATCGCGTGTGATCCGGCCTTTAAAGCCCTCAAGGTTAGCATCGACCCAAGCCACTTCACCGGCCTGCCAGCTGGCCACTTGGTCAAAATGAAAGACGCCGAGATCATGCAGCAAGCCTTCCATTTTGGGGCCAACGCCTTTGATCTGTTTAAGGTCATCGGCACCGCCCTCGCGCGCCGCTGTTAGCAGCTCGGGCTTGGTTTGTTCGTCGGTCGCCTGCGAAAGCGAGACGCTGGCGCTGCGATCAGTTTGCGGCGTATCACCTTTAACGTCCTTTGCAACATCGCCGATCGTGCCCTCAAGGTCTTTGGCTTCACTGGCTTTGCGCGCCTCTGATGCATCGCTTGCGGCAGCTACAATCGTATCGGCGACCGATGCCGCCGTATCTACTGCCGGAGCGCCATCACTTGCGTCGTCAGCCGTTGCGGTATTTTCAACCACACCGCCAGTATCGCTCATAAAGCCCTGCGCCTGCACACCGTTATTGGTTTCTGCATCAGCTGTGTCAGAGCCGCTGGCATCATTGCCATCAAGCTGCGCATCGCTGGTGCTTGTCTCGGCGGCATCATTTTCAGGCGTCGATATTTCTGGCGCGGCGGCCACTGGCTCTGCTGCTGTAAGCGCATCATCTGCGCCACCGGCTTGCAGCCCTGTCGCGGCAATATTTGCAGAATTATCATCCGCATCGCCGCCGCCCGTGGTGAATATGCCTGTCGCCGCAGCCGCATTCTGGACCGCTTTCTCTTGGGTCACATGCCGACAAAAGAAGTACCAAGACAATATGCCAACAGCAATGCCAACCACGATCCCGGCGAAAAGCCCGGTCAGGAATGAGAAGCCCCAGGCTATCATCATCAGCAGCAGGAAGAATATTCCTAGCAGCACACCCAGCACTATACAGGCGCGTTCACAGCGCCGCTTATTCTTTTGATCAAACATATTCAAACTCCCCCAAGTTTACCAAACAATAGTCGCCAGCGCCCGACACATGATGCATCGCACCGCTTTTGGCGTATCTTCACACCAATACTAGGGCAGAACCGTCCGGCTTCACGGGGAAATCTTAAACTTCCGCCGCAAGTACCTTTGCTTGTGCGACCCAATCGTCACGCACAATCCGCCCTTTAAACTTCAACCGGCTATCAACCCAAGCGATCTCGCCAGCGCCCCATTCGGCAACTTGGCTAAAGTGCCAAAAGCCCATTTCATTAAGCACATCTTCAAGCTTTGGCCCAACGCCAGAAATACGTTTCAGGTCATCGGCCGCACCGCCACGTGCTGCTTTAAGCAGCTCAGGTGCGACATGGCCTTCCGCCGCAGCGCTATCTGGCAGGCTGTCTTGAACGGCCTTGCCTTGTTGCGACAAAGATGCCGATTGGCTCTTAGAGCCTCCCGCATCAGAAGCATTATCTTTTGTAGCCGCAACATCAGATGTCTTCGTTTGCACCGTCGCATCAGCGCTTGATTTGACTTCGGCCACGGCGACCGGCTTAGCTTTGGCAGGCGCTGTCTCAACGTCCACTTTAGGTGCTGCGGCTTCAGCCTTGGCCATATCAGCCTCTGGCTTCACCGTTTCGCGCGTTTGCGTTGCCCCGGCTTCGGCGGAGGCAAAAGCCTGCGGCACAGCTGAGGCTGTGCGGTCACGGTGCGCACCACGGTCACGCCACGGCGCCAGCAGCGGCACTTCCGTGCCATCAATCCGTTTAACAGTATGCCAATGCGCACCGCCAAGGCGGCGCTGGCATTAAGCGCCGGCCGTCCGTCGGCGTGGTCTTGCAGTGCTGTCAGGCCTGACAGCGGCTCAGCGGCGTAGCGGCCGTTTTGCGGGCCCGGCACAGGCACGCGGCCAGCGGCCAACTCGCCCAAGATTTCGACAAACCGCTCCGATGTCAGATCTTCATAATAATCTTTGCCAATCTGCACCATTGGCGCATTGGTACAGGCGCCCAAACACTCAACTTCTTCCCAGCTAAACTTACCGTCAGCCGAGACTTCATGCGGGTTTTGCGCGATCATCTCTTTGCACTTGGCCACCAGATCTTCGGCGCCGCAAATCATGCAGGACAAAGTGCCACAGACCTGCACATGGGCAACAGAGCCGACAGGCTGCAATTGGAACATGAAATAGAAGGTCGCAACTTCGAGCACGCGAATATTGGCCATGCCGAGCATTGCCGCCACATGTTCTATTGCCGGACGCGACAGCCAGCCCTCTTGCTCCTGTGCCCGCCAAAGCAGCGGAATAACAGCGCTCGCCTGACGGTTTTCAGGGTATTTGGCTATTTGCGCCTCGGCCCATGCGTGGTTCGCGGGCAAATAGGCAAATGTTTCGGGCTGTTCGTGGTGAAGGCGTCTGAGCATCGGGTTATTTCCAGTTTTGGCGGCAGCTAAGGTTGGTTTGGTAAACGGACCAGCGCAGGCCTGACATGGCAGTGCTGGCCCGGACTGTCAATTAAACGCACCGCGACGAATGGATGCGGATCACCCCTTCGCCCGACACAGTGGCCCGTCCGTTTTCAGCCAGTTCAGGCACGAGCGTTTCAAGATCAGCTTGGGTCAGGTTGGCGGCGAGAAGAATGGCTTCGACATTTGTCGCGGTTAGCACGCAATCATGCGCCTCAACCGCAGCAATA
This sequence comes from Paracoccaceae bacterium, assembly GCA_016764835.1. Next base: position 8,086 of record JAESRD010000158.1, read on the forward strand.
AGCCGGTCTTGGGGCGCAAGTTCGAGCCTAACCGGTGTCTGGTCTGGCTCAGGGCCCCGCGAAGCGTCAGATGCTGGGTCAGTTTGGCCAAAGACAGTGCCGGGCTGACGGCCCAACACATCATTGGGCGAAACAGAACAGGCCGATAATCCCACCGGCAGCAAGAGCCCCGCCACCAGCAAGCGCCCAAGCCTGAAACCGGCCAGCTTTTGGCCCGCCCCAACGCCTGTAAAATCATGGCCTGCGTTCATATTCTTGCTCCCTTCACCCATCAGTTATTACCATGCTCAAGGTGTGCACCCTTGCAAAGAGAGCGTCTGGCTCACCTGATCATAGGTGAACCGCCCCTCAACAAGGTTAACGCCGTCGGTAATTCTGTCATTATAGCTGGCGCCCAGCTCACGGGTCACCTCTTCCGACAGACCCAACTGCGCGCCGATCGCCACCCGGATACCGACCAGCGCGCGAATTTGGTCTGACATATCAAGTTCGCAGCCGCTGGTGCGTACATAGTGCAGCATCATATTGGCGATAGTCTCATCTGGCACTTCCGCCATCAGCCGCTCAGCCGCGGCAACCGTCTCAGCAAATGTCATAGCCACGTCAGGGGTCGAATTAGATTGGCGATTACCAGCCGCGCAGATCCCCGCATCCAGCTCAAGATAGTTATTGTCAAACGCAACGTCGCCGATCTCGATCATATTGAGCAGCACCGGCTCAAGCGTTTCCGGGTCAAGCCCGGCAGCCTCGATCACATCACGAAACTCTTGCAGGCCGTACCCACACTCATTTTGGCCAAACAGGCGCACCAAAGCGGCGCGCGGCGCAAGCACTGTTATCGCCAGAACCGGCTGACACAGCGCGCTGCTTAGCGTCATAACACCAGCGTCAAATTCAGCGTCGCCCGCGTCGATCAGCGTGTTCAGCCCATCATTTGCCTGCTCCATGTCCAGCCCGTAGCTGCCAATCGAGGTTACAAGCTGCTCTTCTGTCAAGGCACAGTTCTGCGCCCGCGCCATATCAATCATCGCCTCACGTGGTGAATAGCTGCCAAGTGTTGGCGCGGCTTGGCTGGCTTGCTGACAAAGCTGGTCGCTCAGCACAAAAGCACCGGCAATCAGCTGGCCTTCGCCGATTTCGACCATTGATATGATCACATCTTCGGCTTCGTCCATGGAGATATCGTAGCCTGCAGGCAGGCCCTCGGCTTCATTCTCGGAGAGCGAGCAGCCATTGGCCGCCGTTAGCGCAATGATCGTTTCGCGCACCGATCCCCCGACAGCAGGTGTGTCACTTGGCACCGCGCAAAGGGCTGCATTAAGCACAAACGCGCCGTTCTCAACCAGGCCCTCTTCGGCCTCGATCATCGCCATGACTGCGTCTTCGGCTTGGTCCATATCCAAGCCATAATCAGCGACCATGCCTTCGGCCTGATCTTCTGATAGCACGCAAGAGTTCGCGCGGGCCATGGCTATGATCGCCTCTCTGGCGGCGCCGACGTCGACCGAGCCCGTGCTTTGCGCAGGTGCCGCGCAATATTCTTCACCGAGAATAAACCGACCACCAGCAAATGTGCCCTCACCAGAATCGATCATACCTTCGATGATCTCATCGGCCTGGTCCCGCGTCAGCCCATAATCGGCCACCGCTTCTGCGGCCTGATTCTCTGTTATTGCACAGCCAAGATCTTGGACCATTTCAATAACAGTGGCCCGGACCGTATTTACCGGAACCACTTGTGCAGGGGCCGCAATTTCAGCCGAACACAGCGCATCATCAAGAATGAACATGCCCGAAACAAACTGGCCTTCGCCAGCATCAATCATCGTGTCGATGGTATCTTCGGCCTGATCCATCGTCAGACCAAATGCGCCAATAACCTCTTCGGCTTGATCCGATGTCATCGCACAGTCAAAACTCTGCGCCATGGCAATAAGCGCTTGCCTTGGCCCATTAGCTACAGCGGGTTGTTCAAGCGCGGCCCCAGCGCATTCAGCGACCGACAATGAGACCCCGTCATTAATAAATTCTGCCCGGCCATTTTGCACAAGGTTGCGTATGGCGGTGGCCGTTACATTGTTGTCCAGTAGGCCAAACGCTGCCATCAACGGGTCGGCATCGGCCTCGCTCAGGCTGCAGCCATAGAACCGCAACGCCGCAATCCATACGTCGGTGGGCGAGGCATATTCTGTGCCACACATCGCGGCGCCTAGGATCACCCCGCCATTGCCGTCGCCTTCAATATATCCCAGATCGGCTAGGTCATCGACGATGAGAAAGAAGTCGTCGCGATCAATACCCGAGGGCATGAGCTGCGACGCGAGGTCGCCAGCTTGCATTTGGCAGCCATTGTCACGCAAGGCTTGCACGAATGTTGTGCGGTCAGCCATCGTTGATCTTGGATATGTTTGGGCTATGGCAGGACTGGCCGCCACAAAATACGAGCCAATTGCTACAAATTTTATCAAGTTTCTCAAATCACTACTCCCGTTACCCACCAGACTTAATCGTTGTAACAAAACTAGCCTTGTGGAGTGCGGTCGGTCAACCTATCGGCTGTTTGGCGCAGATCCGAACCCAAATACTGGCGGATCTGCGCAACCAATTTGGCGGCCCTTAGCGGTCAATTTCGCCAAAAACAACATCGAGCGAGCCGATGATTGCGGCCACATCGGCCAGCTGATGACCTTTGCAAATAAAGTCCATCGCTTGCAGATGCAGGAAGCCCGGCGCACGGATTTTTGCGCGGTAGGGTTTGTTGCTGCCATCGGCAACTAAGTACACACCGAACTCGCCCTTTGGCGCTTCAACGGCGGCATAAACTTCGCCGGCGGGCACATGGAAGCCCTCTGTATAGAGCTTAAAGTGATGGATAAGCGATTCCATCGA
>JAESRD010000159.1 GCA_016764835.1 Paracoccaceae bacterium
CTTTTAGTCATCGAGAACAGGGTTAAAACCAGTTAGTAAGCACTTTTCTATTTGACCCATAATTCTTTCATATTTTCCGAAAACCAAAATAGAAACCTCATAAGATCAAGTTTCACCCATGGCACCCGAAGAACATCGCTAAGTTTCTTGCAGCCAATGAGTGTTGTTGGCGAAAAACACCGGGAATTCACTTAATTCTTTGAGCCGTCATTTGCCGATGATATGTTCAATGGCCGGGCTAAACCAGACCATTATGCTCTCGCTTTCAATGGTGGTCATTGCCGCGCTGGTCGGCGCCAACGGCCTCGGCGTACCGGTCATGCGCGCCTTGGGTCAGGTCAACACTGCACTCGGTTTTGAGAGCGGGTTTATCATCGTTGTCGTCGCGATCATGCTCGACCGTATGCTGAGGATTAAGTGATGAACGCTGTAGAATTTGACAATGTTTCCATCGTCTTTGGCCCCGATCCGCAGGCCGCTTTGCCGCTGATGGACGAGGGCCAGTCGCGCGAGGACATCCAGCGCGCCACCGGCCAAGTGCTCGGCGTTCACAATTGCTCAATTGATGTCAAAGAAGGCGAAATCCTCGTTCTCATGGGGCTTTCTGGCTCTGGCAAGTCGACCCTACTACGGGCTGTCAATGCGCTAAACCCTGTGGCCCGCGGCGAGGTCCGCGTGTTTGACGGCGACAAAATGACCAGCGTCAGCAAGGCCGACGCGCAAGAGCTGCGCAAGCTGCGCCAGACCCGTATCGCCATGGTGTTTCAGCAGTTTGGTTTGCTGCCATGGCGCACCGTGCGTGAAAATGCAGGGCTCGGGCTAGAGCTGGCAGGCGTCGAGGGTTCTGAGCTGATATCTCGGGTTGATACTCAGCTGGAGTTGGTCGGGCTGCAAGACTGGGCTGAGCGTAAAGTTGGCGAGCTTTCGGGCGGCATGCAGCAGCGCGTCGGCCTCGCCCGCGCCTTCGCCACCGAAGCCCCGATCCTGCTGATGGATGAGCCATTCTCCGCCCTCGACCCACTGATCCGTACCCGGTTGCAAGACGAGCTACTAGAGCTGCAGCGCCTGCTCAAACGCACCATTGTATTCGTTAGCCACGACCTCGACGAGGCGTTTAAACTCGGCGATCGCATTGCGATTATGGAGGGCGGACGGATCGTGCAAGCAGGCACACCGCGTGAAATTTATTCAAACCCGATCAACGAATATGTCGCTGATTTCGTCGCCCATATGAACCCGCTCGGCGTGCTTTGCGCACATGATGTTATGCAGCCCCTAACCGGCGCGCATGCGCAAAACGTGGCCGGTAATACCGATATTCAGGACCTGATGAACATCTTGCAAAACGGCCCAACCGCCATTGGCGTGACCGGTGCGAACGGCACAATAATCGGTGAAGTCACCAGGGATACCGTGCTGCGCGGGCTGTTGCGCCAAGAGCCCAGCACTTAACATCCGTTTTACGCTGTTCGCGCCGCCCGCGCCCCGTTAAGTTTGGCAGGCCCGCTTGCCAAAAGCGCGCCGGGGAGAGACGCTATGAGTGCTGCCAAGCAAACCGCCACACCGATGATGGTGCAATTTCTGGGCATTAAAGCCGAGTATCCCGATGCTCTGCTTTTTTACCGGATGGGCGACTTTTACGAGATGTTTTTTGAGGATGCTATTTTGGCATCCGAGGCGCTTGATATTGCGCTGACCAAACGCGGCAAGCATCTGGGCGAAGATATCGCCATGTGCGGCGTGCCCTATCATGCCGCCGAGGGCTATTTGCTCAACCTCATCCGCAAGGGGTTTCGCGTTGCTGTCGCCGAGCAAATGGAAAACCCCGCCGAGGCCAAAAAACGCGGCGCGAAATCGGTGGTCAAACGCGAGGTCGTGCGGCTGGTCACCCCCGGCACATTAACCGAAGACGCGCTGCTCGAAGCACGCCGCCACAACTATCTGGCTGCCTATACCCAAATCCGCGACACCGGCGCGCTGGCTTGGGCCGATATCTCTACCGGGGCGCTGCATGTTGTCACTTGCCCGCCCGCCGAGCTGGCCCCCACCTTGGCCCGGCTAATGCCGTCCGAGATGTTGGTCACCGAGGCTACCGCCGCCCAGTGGCAAGACATGGCCGACGAGACCAAATCCGCGCTGACCCCCATGCCCGGCCCGGCCTTTGACTCTGCCAGCGGCGAAAAACGGCTCTGCGCTTTGTTCGGCACGGCGTCGCTCGAATCCTTCGGCGCATTTACCCGCGCCGAGATCTCGGCCATGGCCGCGCTGACCGAATATTTGCAGATCACCCAAAAAGGCAACAAGCCGCTGCTGCGCCCGCCCGTCCGCGAAGAGGCCGGGGCCACCGTGCAGATTGACGCCGCGACCCGCCGCTCGCTCGAGCTGACCCATGCCGTGGTCGGTGGCCGGGCTGGCTCGTTGCTGCATGACATTGACCAAACCGTCACTGCCGCTGGCGCACGGTTGCTCGAGCAGCGCATCTCGGCCCCGTCGCGCAAACTCGACCTGATCCTTGCCCGTCAACAGGCCATAGCGACGCTGGCCGAGGACACTGACCACCGGCTCAAACTACGCGACAACCTGCGCGGCGTGCATGACATTGCGCGCGCGCTGTCGCGGCTGGCACTCGACCGCGCTGGCCCGCGCGATCTTGCCGCCCTGCGCGACACCATTGCCCGCGCCGATGCGATATGCACCGATACGCCGCAGTCAGAACTGCTGTCAGAACTGCGCGAAACCGTTGCCAATCTTGGTGAGTTGAGCGAACTACTCGAGCAAGCTCTGGTGGCCGAACCGCCGCTCTTGGCGCGTGACGGCGGTTTCATTGCCCTTGGTTATGACGACGAGCTGGATAAAGCTAAGACCCTGCGCGATGAGGGCCGGGCTGTCATTGCTAACATGCAAGCTGAATATGCCGAAGCTACTGGTATCCCATCGCTCAAGATCAAGCATAATAACGTACTCGGCTATTTCATTGAAACCACCATCGTACATGCCGAAAAGATGCTGGCACCGCCGCTTTCTGAGACTTTCATTCGTCGCCAAGCCACCGCAAACCATATTAGGTTCACCACGATTGAACTTGGCCGCACAGAAACCGACATTCTAAATGCCGGTGGTCATGCGCTTGCGCTCGAAAAGTCGCACTTCGCTGTTTTGCGCCAAGCTGTGCTAGATACTGCCGGTCCAGCTGGCATGTTAGCGTCGAACCTCGCTGAGCTAGACCTCACCGCCGCCCTAGCTGACATCGCCATGGCCCGCGACTGGTGCCGCCCCAGCCTCGACAACAGCCGAGAGTTTGTGATCACAGGCGGCAGGCACCCGGTAGTCGAAACAGCCTTACGCCGGTCAGGTGCGGCGTTCATCGCCAATGATTGTAACCTTTCCGATGATGCAATCTGGCTGCTGACCGGGCCAAACATGGCCGGTAAGTCTACCTTTTTGCGGCAAAACGCGCTGATCGCCGTGCTCGCACAAATCGGCTCTTTTGTGCCTGCCCATGCCACCAAGATCGGGTTGGTCAGCCAGATATTTAGCCGGGTTGGCGCATCCGATGACCTCGCCCGTGGCCGTTCGACCTTTATGGTCGAGATGGTCGAGACCGCCGCCATTCTCAACCAAGCTGATGACAAGGCGCTGGTGATCCTCGATGAGATCGGCCGCGGCACCGCCACCTATGACGGGCTATCTATTGCGTGGGCGGTGCTGGAGCACTTGCACGGCAATAACCGCTGTCGCGCCGTTTTTGCCACGCATTACCATGAGATGTCAGCGCTTGCTGCCAGCCTCGACGGTGTCGGCAATGCCACGGTCAGCGTGCGCGAATGGGAAAATGAGGTGATCTTCCTGCATGAGGTCAAACGTGGCACGGCGGACCGCAGCTACGGGGTGCAGGTGGCGCGGCTGGCCGGGCTGCCCGCATCAGTTGTTGCACGTGCCAAACTGGTGCTGGAGAAGCTCGAAAAGAGCGAACGTGAGGGCGGGCGGGCACGTGATGCGCTGATGGATGATCTGCCGCTCTTTGCCGCAATGCCCACCGCGCCGCCGCCAGAAGCCGCGGCGCGATCTGAGGCGGAGGCGCTTTTGCGCGCCACATTGCCAGATGAGCTAAGCCCGCGCGACGCGCTGGCGCTTATCTATGAGCTCAAAGCGCTGCTCAAGGCCAAGCTTTAAGCCGGTGTTGACGACACGCCAACCTGCGCCGGACGCAACAGACGGTCATGCAGATAAAAACCCTCGGTCATGATCTGAATGATCTCACCAGCCTTGGTGCCCGGCACCGGCGCTTCAAACATTGCCTGATGCGCTTGCGGGTTAAACTTGTCGCCCACTTCAGGCACAATCGGCTCCATGCCGTGCTTTTTGAACACCGAAATCAGCTCGCGCATGGTCAGCTCAATACCTTCGAGCAGAGCATCTTTACCTTCTTTGGGCTCATCCGCCGCCGATTGTAGTGCACGGCGCAAATTGTCGTAGACCGGCAGCAAATCACGGGCCAGTTTTGAGCCGCCATAATTCTCAGCCTCGCGCCGGTCGCGCTCGGACCGTTTGCGCATGTTTTCTGTGTCAGCCAAGGCGCGCATGAACTTATCGCGAAATTCATCGCGCTCGGCCCGCAGTGCCAAAATATCTTCAACAGCATCGCGCGGCGGCATGCCGTCTAGGGCTGAAAAATCACCAGCCTCTAGCGCCTCTTCAGCAGCAATTGCCGCTTCCATTGCATCAGCCTCTGCGGCCAGATCATCAAGCGATTGCGGTTCGGCTTCGTTCTTTGCCATTTTTACTCTTTCATCAGATCCGGGCCTAGGGGCCGGGCTTACAGGTCGGGCTTAGGTACGGCCAGCAATTATTTTGCCAACCAGCTGCGCGGTATAGTTAACGATGGGCACAATGCGCCCGTAATTTAGACGGGTGGGTCCAATGACACCAACGGCGCCAACAATCTTGCGGTCGGCGTTCATATAGGGAGATACGACCAAAGAGGAACCCGAAAGTGAGAAGAGTTTGTTCTCAGAACCAATAAAAATGCGCACACCCTCCCCTTGCTCGGTTAATTCGAGAAAAGAAGCGATATCACGCTTACGTTCAAGATCATCAAACAACCCGCGAATGCGCTCAAGGTCCATGGCGCTGTCGCCATCTTGCTCAGAAATCAGGTTGCCACGGCCGCGCACGATCAGCCGCGCGGTTTGGTCATCGCCGTCACTGTCGCCGCCGACAATACTGACGATACCGCTTTCAACCAGCTGCCGAGCGAGCACGTCTATCTCTTGACGACGCGCCACGATCTCTCGGCTGATCACTTCTTGCAACTCAGACAGCGAATGGCCCTCGGCCACAGCACTCAGAAAGTTTGCCGCTTCACGCATAGAAGACGGCGTTTGCCCCGGCGGCGGCACGAAAATGCGGTTCTCAACATGGCCATCAGCAAAGACCAGCACCACCAGGGCGCGGGTCGGGGCCAGTGAAACAAATTCTATATGGCGCACAGGGGCTTCGTGTTTTGGCGTCAGCACGAGGCTGGCACCACGGGTCACGCCAGAGAGCGCCGAGCCGACACGGTCAAGGATACTGGCCACATCGGCGTCAGCGTCATCGCCAATTGTTTCATCAAGCACCTGCCTGTCAGTGCCTGCCAGATCGCCAACCTCAAGCAACCCGTCAACAAACAGCCGCAACCCGGCTTGGGTTGGGATACGGCCAGCGCTGACATGCGGGCTGCCAAGCAGGCCCATAAACTCGAGGTCTTGCATAACATTGCGAATGGTCGCCGCAGAAACCTGCTCAGACAAGGTGCGCACCAAAGCCCGCGAGCCAACAGGCGTGCCTGTTTCCAGATAGGATTCGACCACCTGACGAAACACCTCGCGCGAGCGGGCGTTCAACTCACTTATTAAAGGACTGGCTTCTGCCATTGCCGGATTCCTGCGCGTTGGGCCGCCCTAAGTAGAGCCAAGCGGCGGGTGAGGTCAATATTGATTGGTTTTCTTCTTGGCCAAACCGGGCTGCTGGCGTATGCGAGCCTTTAACCGAAATAGGAGATGATTATGCGCCCCTCTGGCCGGAAGATCGACGAAATGCGTCCCATCAGCTTTGAAACTGGGGTCAGCCGCCACGCCGAGGGCTCTTGCCTGATCAAGGTCGGCGACACGCATGTGCTATGCACCGCGACGATTGATGAGCGCGTGCCGCCGTTTATGAAGAATTCGGGGCTGGGCTGGGTCACGGCCGAATATGGCATGCTGCCACGTGCAACCACCACGCGGATGCGGCGCGAGGCCAAGAATGGTCAATCTGGCCGGACTCAGGAAATTCAGCGCCTGATTGGCCGCTCTTTGCGCGCCGGTGTTGACCGCTCAGCTCTGGGCGAACGTCAGATCCAGATTGACTGTGATGTGATCCAAGCCGATGGCGGCACACGTTGTGCCTCTATCTGCGGCGGCTGGGTGGCTCTGCGGCTGGCCGTGAATGGGCTGCTCAAAGCGGGGCTTATCCGGTCAGACCCGCTGGGCACGCCGGTTAGCGCGGTATCATGTGGCATTTATGCGGGCCAACCTGTGCTAGATTTGGACTATCCAGAAGACAGCGAAGCCGGGGTTGACGGCAACTTCGTGCTGGCAGGCGATCAGATGATCGAGCTGCAAATGACGGCCGAAGGCTCGACTTTTAGCCGCGCCCAGCTCGATGAGCTGCTGGACCTTGCCAATAAGGGCTGCACCGAGCTGGCCGCAGCACAGATTGCAGCAGGCGCGCCGTGAGCCGCAAGCTAACGGGTGGCAAACTACTGATTGCCACCCATAACACCGGCAAGCTGGTCGAAATGGAGGCGCTGTTTGCGCCCTACGGGCTTGAACTCAGCTCAAACGCCGCGCACGGGTTGCCAGAGCCGGATGAAACCGAGAACACCTTTGTCGGCAATGCCCGGATCAAGGCCCATGCCGCGACCAAAGCCACCGGCTTGCCCGCGCTGGCCGATGATAGCGGCATAGAGATCGACGCGCTCGGCGGCGCACCGGGGGTCTATACGGCTGATTGGGCCGAGACACCAAACGGCCGTGATTTTGTCATGGCGATGGAAAAGACCTGGGCCAAGCTGGAAGACGCTAATGCGCCTGCCCCACGCAAAGCTCGGTTTTGCAGCACGCTGTGTCTCGCTTGGCCCGACGGCCATGACGAAATCTTTGCCGGCACCATGCCCGGCCAGATCGTCTGGCCCATGCGCGGCGCGAGCGGTCACGGCTATGACCCAATCTTTCAGCCAGACGGTTACACCCAGACATTTGGCGAAATGGATGCGGCGCTCAAGAATAAAATCAGCCACCGCGCCCGCGCGTTTGAGCTGATGTTGGCGGCCAGCTTTGATAGCTGAGGCGCCGTGGAGAGAGGCCGGGTTTGGCCTCTACTTCCACTGGCCATTCTGTCAGGCCAAATGCCCCTATTGCGACTTTAATTCTCATGTCACGGCCAATGTTGACCAAACCCGCTGGGCGGCAGCTTACGAGGCTGAGATTGCGCGTATTGCTGTGCTCACCGGCCCCCGCATTGTCTCATCAGTTTTCATTGGCGGCGGCACACCGAGCCTGATGCAGCCCGAGGTTGTTGACCGGATAATGCGCGCCGTGCGGGCCGCTTGGCCGATGGCCAATGATACCGAGATCACCATGGAGGCCAACCCGGCCTCGTCAGACCTGACCCGGTTTGAGGGCTACGCCGCCGCCGGAATAAACCGTCTTTCTATGGGTATTCAAGCGCTTAACGACAAAGATCTGCGCGCATTGGGCAGGCTGCACTCTGTGGCCGAGGCCAAAACCGCCTTTGCCGCTGCGCGAGGGCTGTTTGGCCAAGTTAGCTTTGATTTGATCTATGCCCGCCAAGGCCAGACCGCCGCCGATTGGGGCCGCGAGCTGCGTGAAGCCTTGGACATGGCAGTCGACCATCTGTCGCTCTATCAGTTGACCATTGAGGAAGGCACAGCCTTTGGCGCGCGCCTCAAAGCCGGCAAATTGCGCAATCTGCCGAATGAAGATCTCGCCGCTGATATGTGGGACATGACCCAAGCGGTCACGGCCGAATACGGCATGGATAATTATGAGATTTCCAACCATGCGCGGCCAGACGCCCAAAGCAAACATAACCAGATATATTGGCGCTGCGGCGATTGGGCAGGCATCGGACCCGGAGCGCATGGGCGGCTGACATTGGACGGGATCCGCTGGGCTACTGCCGCCCCGCTGGCGCCGGGCGCATGGCTGACGCAGGTCGAAAAGCACGGCCATGGCGACGAAAGCAAAGAGGTGCTTTCGCGTGATGATCAACTAAGCGAGCTGTTGCTGATGGGGCTACGGCTGCGCGAAGGCGTGGCGCTGCCGCGGATCGCGGCGCTCAGCGGTGGCGCCTTGACTGGCAACATTGCTGAACTAGTCGAGATGGGTATGGTCGAGCAAACCCAGACCCACCTGCGCACCACAGAGAAAGGCATGCCACTGCTCAACGCGGTGCTGCGCCAATTACTGGCCTAGCTATTTAGTTCCGGCATCAGGTAGCTCAGGTTTAGGATGAATCGATCTGGCTCAGAAGTCCGGATTTTGCCGATGTATTCGTAAGGCGTGAGGCTGCTGAGTGTTTTGAGGCGGCGCACATAATTGTAGGCGTCGAGGAAATCGCTCAGATGGTTGCGCAATTGGTCGTGGTTTTCGCAGTGATACCGTTTGACGGTTGCATCCTTGATCGTGCGGCTCATGCGCGCGACCTGACCATTTGTCCATGCACTGCCCGGCAGGCGATTATTTGCAATCGCTGAGAGGGATGGTTCGGCGATGCTCAATCCCGTTTGCTGCGCAGATCATGTCAAACCGCCTTGGCCGTGAATATGGTGTATTCCGGGTGCGCGGCTGCTCACAAAACTGGATGCCATTGTCCATAA
>JAESRD010000160.1 GCA_016764835.1 Paracoccaceae bacterium
TCGCCAAAATCTTGCAGGCCGGGGGTCTTCGGATTGGCATAATTGCCGTAAGAACTGGCAACAACTTCAGCATCTGTCGAGCCGGTAAAGAATAGAAACTGGTCGATCTGATGCGAGGCAATGTCGCATAAAATACCACCATACAGCTCTGGATCGAAGAACCAGCCCGGCCGGGTCGGCAAGTTGAGCCGATGCGGTCCCATGCCGATTGTTTGCAGCACCCGACCAATCGCCCCAGCAGCGACCAGCTCGGCGGCTTTAGTCACAGCTTCAACTTCAAATCGTTCGGAAAAGTCGATCGACCAGATCCGACCTGTCTCTTTAACAACTTGTTTTATTTCATCTAATTGAGCCAACGTTGTGCAGCCGGGCTTATCAACCATCACGTCCTTGCCCGCCCGCATTGCCGCAATAGCCAGAGCAGCACGCTGGTTTGGCACGGCGGCGATCAGCACCAAAGTGATGCTTTCATCGTCCAAAACCTCTTGGATCGACGCAACCCGTTTAATATCGGGGAATCGCTCCTGAAAATCGAAGGTCGTTCCAGAGGGCTCGCCGTCGGTCCACCACTTGGTGCCGCGGCCACCAACCCCTTCCATACTGCCGAGTTGGCCAAAAATATGACGGTGATCAATGCCAAGAACACCGATATTAAGAGGAGCGTCGGTCATGGGGTTATCCTTAAATCTAAGCGCAAAATGTTGCGGCGGGGTGCCGGATTTAGCCGTAGTAAACACGGCATCCTTCCCCGCGCCAAGGGCTGATTATCTGGCGGATTAAACTCTGATCAGGAAACATCTTGACCTGCCAACACAATGAACCTACTAATTAGTAAGTAAGCAATTTTCGCAGGCCTTGGCAACACGGATCTGGTGCTTTTGCTGGTAATCATTTGCCCGCTGGGCGGTAGCTAAAATTAGCCCTCTGGGCCGCGGAGGATCGTGCTTTGAAGACGCAACGCATTGGGATAATTTTGCACGGCGTAACCGGCCGTATGGGCATGAACCAACATTTGATCCGTTCGGTATTGGCTATTCGTGATCAGGGCGGCTTGCTGTTAAAGAACGGCGCGCGTCTTATTCTCGATCCTATTATTGTTGGCCGTAATGCCGACAAAATAGAAGATTTGGCAAAAAAGCATAATGTTGACCGCTGGACAACTGACCTAGATGCCGCATTGGCAAACCCAGAAGATACGCTGTTTTTTGATGCGGCTTCTACCCAGCTTAGGCCCGGCCTTTTGAAGAAGGCTATTGATGCGGGCAAGCATGTCTATTGCGAAAAGCCTGTTTCGGAAAGTTTCGGTGAAGCATTGAGCATCGCCAAATACGCCAAGGAAAAGGGCGTAAAGAACGGTATTGTGCATGACAAATTGGATCTGCCCGGCCTTATTAAGCTAAAACGCCTGCGCGACAGCGGATTTTTCGGCGATATCCTGTCGGTCAGGGGTGAATTTGGCTACTGGGTTTTTGAGGGCGATTGGATGCCGTCGCAGCGCCCAAGCTGGAACTACCGCAAGGAAGATGGTGGCGGCATTGTCTCTGATATGCTGTGCCACTGGCGCTATGTGCTCGACAATGTCGTGGCTCCGGTCAAGTCGGTCAGCTGCAAAATCGCCACCCATATTCCGACCCGGTGGGACGAAAACGACGCAGCTTACAAAGCCACCACCGATGACGCTGCCTATGCGACATTCGAGCTGGAAGGCGGCATCATTGCCCATATCAATTCAAGCTGGTGCACCCGTGTGCGGCGCGATGATCTGGTGACTTTCCAGATAGACGGCACCCATGGTTCGGCCGTGGCTGGCCTGCATAAATGCTACAGCCAGCACCGGGTCAACACGCCAAAACCGGTTTGGAACCCTGATGTTCCGCAAAGCATAGACTTCTTCGCCGGCTGGGATGAAGTGCCTGACAACGCGGTTATGGATAACGGTTTTAAGGTGCAATGGGAGCAATTCTTACGCCATATTGTCGAAGATGGCCCGTGGAAATATTCACTGCTCGAAGGCGCCAAAGGCGTGCAGTTGGCCGAAGCTGGCTACCTGTCTGACAAAGAGCGCCGCTGGGTCGACCTGCCCGATATCGCGGTGTGATCCATGGCTGATATTCGCCTTCCAACGCCAAGTGGCGGCATTGAAATGTACCAAATATCCGCCGGAGCCGCGCCACAAAAAGCCGGTGTTTGGAACCGGCGCGCCTATGCTGCCGCCCATGTTGTCGCCGACCCGTTGGCCTTTATTGACCCATGGATCGACACCGCAATCGACTGGGACAAAACCCTCGCCTTTCGCCAACATCTCTGGGGCCTTGGCTTTGGCGTGGCCGAAGCGATGGACACGGCGCAGCGCGGCATGGGCCTCGATTGGCCGACCTCGCTGGAGCTGATCACCCGCTCAACCGCGCTTGCCAAAGATGGCGGCCACCTCATTGCCAGCGGCGCGGGCACCGACCATCTGACCCTCAGTGCTGACCTGACCGTTGATGACGTGATTGCCGCTTACGAGCTGCAATGCGAAGCGGTCGAAGCGGCGGGCAGCCGGGTTATCCTTATGGCATCGCGCGCGCTATGTGCCGTGGCCAAAAGCCCTGATGATTACTTGCGTGTCTATGACCGCGTGCTTGGCGGGCTGGCGCAACCGGCGATTTTGCACTGGTTGGGCGAGATGTTTGACCCGGCCTTGGCTGGCTATTGGGGCGCGCAAGATCACGACGTGGCCATGGGCCATTGCCTTGATGTGCTCGCCGCTAATGCCAGCAAAATTGACGGTATCAAAATCTCGCTGCTCTCTGCGAGCAAAGAGATCTCCATGCGGCGGCGTTTGCCCGATGGCGTGCTGATGTATACCGGTGACGACTTCAATTACCCCGAGCTGATCAAGGGCGACGAACACGGCTATTCGCACGCTTTGCTGGGTATATTTGACCCCATCGCCGGAGCCGCCGCCAAGGCGCTTGGTGCTTTGGCAAATGGCGACACTATTGGATACCACGCCGCCTTTGACCCAACCGTACCGCTGTCGCGCCATATCTTCAAAGCCCCGACACGGTTCTACAAAACCGGCGTTGTTTTTATGGCCTATCTCAACGGCCACCAAGACCATTTCACCATGGTTGGCGGCCAAGAAAGCACCCGCTCAACCCAGCATTTGGCGCAAATCCTACGGCTGGCCAATGAAGCCCAGATTTTCACCGACCCAGAGCAGACCGCTGCCCGCGCCCGCGCCGTGTTTTCGGCAAGAGGTGTGACATGACCCAGCCGCTCACCGCTGACAGACTATCGCTCAACACCGCCACCGTGCGCGAACAATGGTCACTGCGCGACTGTGTTGATGGCTGCGTTCGCCACGGATTGGGCGGCATCGCCCCTTGGCGCGACAAGGTGCAAGAGGCAGGCGTGGCCGAGGCTGGCAAGATGATCGCCGATTCTGGGCTGGCCGTTTCCGGCCTATGCCGGGGCGGATGGTACACCGCCCAAGGTGCGCTGACCCAAGACGTGCTCGATGATAATTTCCGCGCTGTTGATGAGGCTGTGACAATCGGCGCTGCCTGTCTGGTCATGGTCGTCGGCGGCTTGCCCGAAGGCTCACGCGACATTATCGGCGCACGTTCAATCGTCGCCGAAGGCCTAGCCAAAACCCTCGACTATGCCCGCACTGTCGGCATGAAAATCGCCATTGAACCGCTGCATCCAATGTATGCCGCCGACCGCGCCTGTGTCAGCACGCTCAAACAAACGCTCGATCTGTGCGACGAGTTGGGCGACGGCATCGGTGCCGCCGTTGATGTCTATCATGTTTGGTGGGACCCCGAAATTTTGCCGCAAATCAAACGCGCCGGGGCTGAGCGTTTACTGGCTTTTCACATCTGCGACTGGCTGGTGCCAACCCAAGATATGTTGACCGACCGCGGCATGATGGGCGACGGCGTGATCGACATCAAGGGCCTGCGCAAAGCTGTCGAAAAACAGGGCTTTACCGGGCTCAACGAGGTCGAGATTTTCTCAGCCCAAAACTGGTGGAAACGCGACGCTGACGATGTGCTGGCCACCATGGTCGCGCGCGGCCGTGACGCCTGCTGAGTTGCCCGCGCAAAACGACACCTTCATTGCCGCCGCAAAACCAGCTATGAGTGGCTGATGGGCCGCTCAAAGGGCGGCGATTTGCGGAGTAGGTTCATTGGCACATCATTCTAACCGGGTTATTTACGCCGCGCTTATTGGCAACTCATTGATTGCAGTATGCAAATTCGTGGCCGCGGGCCTTACCGGCTCATCGGCCATGTTGTCGGAGGCGATCCACTCTGTGGTCGATAGCGGCAACCAGCTTTTGCTGCTCTACGGCATTAAGAAATCACGCCAAAGCCCGGATGAAGCCCACCCGTTTGGCTACGGCATGGAGCTATATTTCTGGACTTTCGTCGTTGCCATTCTGATCTTTGCCATCGGTGCCGGGTTGTCATTCTACGAAGGCATCAAACACGTCATGCACCCAGAGCCGATGGGCGACCCGACGGTCAGCTACATTGTGTTGGTGTTGAGCATGATTTTTGAGGGCGTGGCGTGGACGATCGCCTATAAAGCGTTTAACGAAATGCGCGGCGATGCGCCATTCTTCAAAGCCATTCGCGAGTCAAAAGATCCAACGATCTTTACGGTTTTGTTCGAAGATACCGCCGCCATGATCGGCCTTGTCATCGCCCTTGCTGGCATTGCTGGCAGCCATATATTCGGCATTCTCTGGCTCGACGGGCTCGCCTCTATCGGCATCGGCATCATCCTGACGGGCGTGGCAATCTTGCTGGCAATTGAGAGTAAAGGCCTATTGATCGGCGAGGCCGCCGACCCTGAGCTGGTCGCTGGCATCCGCAAGATATTCGCCGATGACAAGCGGATCAAGCACACCAACGAAGTGCTGACCATGCATCTCGGCCCGGATGAAATTTTGCTCAATGCCAGTTTTGATTTTATCGATGGGCTACCGGCAGAGGATGTCGAGGCCGCGATTTCAGAATTTGAGAGCAAAATCAAACAGCAATATCCGGCGATCCGGCGGGTGTTTATTGAGGCGCAAGGCTGGCGGGCGCATAAAGAAAACGCCGCCATTTTAGCCGAACATACTGAGCCAAAAGACTAGCAGGTGCCAAAAAGACTAGCGGGTAAACGACTGCACATTGCCCGCGTCAACATTGAGAATGTTACCGGTTGATTTGGATGAGTTGTCGCTGACCAAGAAATATGCCGCCTCGGCAATGTCCTCCGGAAAGACCGAGCGCTTGAGCAAGGAGCGCTCGCGGTAATGCGCCTCAAGCCCTTCTTTGTCTTTGCCATAGGTCGCGGCGCGGGCCTTGAGCCAGTCGCCTGACCAGATCTTGGAGCCTTTCAACACAGCGTCAGGATTGACCACATTGACCCGAATTCCGCTCGGTGCACCCTCAAGCGCGAGACAGCGGGCAAGGTGAATTTCGGCGGCTTTTGCGGTGCAATAGGCGGCGGCATTGGGCGACGCAGCCAGCCCGTTTTTGGAGGCGATAAAGACAATCGCCCCGCCAATACCTTGGGTTTTCATCATCACAAAAGCCGAACGGCTAACGAGGAAGTAGCCGGTGGACAGGATGTCCATATTCTTGTTCCACAGCGCCAGCGAAGTCTCCTCGATCGGCGATGATGAGGCGATGCCAGCATTGGATACCAAGATATCGACGCCGCCAAATTCGACCGCCATATGGGCATAAGCCGCCTCAACCGCCTGCTCGTCGGTGACATCCATCACCACTGTGCGGACCATATCGGCGGAGTATTTTGCCGCCAGCATGTCGCGGGTCTTATCTAAAGCGGCGGCGTCGATATCAGCCAACATCACGCAGGCCCCTTCCGAAAGGTAGCGGTCGGCGGTTGCCGTGCCGATGCCACCCGCACCGCCGGTGACAAACGCCACCCGTCCGGCCAGTGATTTGGGCTTGGGCATGCGCTGTAGCTTGGCCTCTTCGAGCAACCAATATTCAATGTCGAACGCCTCTTGCTCGGGCAGCCCGCAATAGGTGCTGACGGCAGATGCGCCGCGCATGACGTTAATCGCGTTGACGTAGAACTCGCCCGATATCCGCGCTGTTGCCCGGTCTTTGGCGAAGGTGATCATGCCAATGCCGGGGATCAGATAGACCACCGCATTGGGGTCGCGGATCGCTGGGCTGTCAGCTTTTTTGCAGCGCGCGTAATAGGCGGCGTAATTGTCACGGTAGGCCTCGACAGCGGCGGGCAGGGCAGAGAGCACCGCGTCAATGTCTGGGTTTTGCGGATCAAAATCGACCACGAGCGGGCAGATTTTAGTGCGTAAGAAATGGTCGGGGCATGACGTGCCAAGCGCCGCGAGCGGGCGCAAATTGGCGGAGTTCACAAATTCAAGCACCGCCGCGCTGTCTTCAAAATTGCCGGTCATGTGCTGAATGCCCGAGACCATGCCGCGAATGGCGGGCATCAGTTTGGCTGCCGCTGCCCGCCGCTGCGCCGCTGGCAGGCTCTGGCAAACCGCGCCGCCAAATGCTGCTTGGCCGCTGGTTTTGGCCTCAAACCAGTCCATCGCGGTTTGAATAATCCGCAATGTCAGGCCGTAGCATACCTGCGCATCATCATCCCAAGTGAACAAACCATGCGACTCGAGCACCACACCTTTGGCTTGCGGGTTCTTTTTGCAGAAATCCTCGAGCCAAAGACCGAGCTCATAGCCCGGTTTCTTCCACGGCAACCAGCCGATCTCAGCGCCAAAAATCTCTTGCGTCAACGCGCGCGAGTTCTGGGATGCGGCAATGGCGATGATCGCATCTGGATGCATATGATCGACATGTTTATGCGGCACATAGGCGTGCAGCGGCGTGTCGATAGAGGCGGCCCGCGGGTTGAGATTAAAGGTGCAATGCGGCAGGTAAGCCACCATTTCATCCTCATAATCCACCCCACGGTAAAGCCCCTTCAGAGCGTTCAGCTTTTCCATGTAAAGCGTTGAAAAGCCATCCATTTTAATAGAGCCAACATCGCCGCCAGAGCCCTTGACCCAGAGCACTTCTGCCTGCGCACCAGTGAGCGGGTCAGTCTCCATAACCTTGGCAGATGTATTGCCGCCACCATAATTGGTAATGCGCTTATCAGAACCGAGCAGGTTGGAGCGGTAGAGCAGCAGCTCCGGCCCAGACATCTGCGCCGCCTTCTTTCTATCCCACAGATTTTCAAGCCGTTCTTGGTCAGCAGAGGTGGGCATATGATTCTCCTATAGAGCGGCGGTTATTGGCAGATTTTTACAGTTGAAAGTTGGGCCTGCCGAGGGTGAATGTCAATCATAAACAATCAAGAACAGTCATGCCGCACTGCAGAATGACTGATTGTGACAAATTTTGATTGACAGGCAATTATTTTTGAGCCCAGATATTAGTGAAACAAAGTCGTTCGCGAAAGGGAAAATGTCGCGAAGACAAAGCATATCGCCCGCAGAAGAAGACCAAAATGAACCCGTGACGGTTTTTTTGGTTTGGGTGACCGGGGCAGCGCAAACTGGCCCAATACGTGAGAAACACTCCTGGGAGGAAAACATGAGTATCATGAAGAAAATTATGACAAGCGTTGCCATTGCGGCCACGTTTACCGCCGGTGCAGCGCAAGCTGATGATGTGCGCATAGCACTCGTCGTCAAAGCGCTGGGCATCGGCTTTTTTGAAGCTGCAGCCGAAGGTGCCGAGGAAGCCGCCGCCGAGCTGGGCAATGTAGAGATCATCTATACAGGTCCGACAGACACCACCGCCGAAGGCCAGATCGAAGTGATCAACGCCCTGATCGCGCAGCAGGTTGACGCGATCGCCGTGTCAGCAAATGACACTGATGCTCTGGTGCCCGCATTGCAGCGCGCCATGGCCCGCGGCATTACTGTGATCAGCTGGGATAGTGGCGTCGCCCCTGAGGGCCGTCAGCTGCACCTAAACCCATCGTCCAACGCGCTGATCGGCAATATGATCATCCAGATGGCGGCAGATCACCTGCCTGATGGCGGCCAAGTCGCGCTGCTTTCGGCCACCACAACATCGACCAACCAGAATATCTGGATCGAAGAGATGAATGCGGTGATGGGCAACTATCCCGGCATTGAAGTTGTCGCCACCGTTTACGGCGATGATTTGGCTGATAAGTCCTACCGCGAGGCCACTGGCCTGATGCAGTCCTACCCTGATCTTGCTGCGATTATCGCGCCAACATCTGTGGGTATCGTGGCCGCCGCTCAGGCGGTTGTTGATGCGGGCAAAGTTGGCCAGGTTAACGTGACAGGCCTTGGTCTGCCATCTGAGATGGCCGGTGCCATCGAGAGCGGCGCGTCGCAAAGCTTTGCCATTTGGAACCCGATCGACCTTGGGTATTCAGCGGTCATGCTGGCCTATGAGCTGAGCCAAAACGACGTTGAAGCAATGGCAGGCGGCGAAGTGCCAATGGGCCGCATGGGCAGCCTGTTGCTTGATGAAAACAATGAGGGCGCTATGTCTGACCCCTTTGTTTATGACGCCAGCAATATCGAGCAGTTCAAAGACATCTTTTAAGTTCTTGAACCTATGAACAAGTCCGGCGCGGGGCTCGCGCCGGACCACCCCCGTATTCGGGCCCCGCATTCGAGGTTTCAGTATGACCGCCACGCCCGTCATCTCTATGGATGCGATCACCAAGATATTTCCCGGTGTCAAAGCGCTGTCAAAGGTGAAGCTTGATCTTTACCCCGGCCAGGTCACCGCCCTTGTCGGTGAAAACGGCGCGGGCAAATCAACCACCGTCAAAATCCTGACCGGAATTTACCAGCCCGATGGTGGTACTATAAAGGTTGACGGCAAGCCCGTGCGTTTTGCCACCGCCAATGACAGCGCCGCCGCTGGCATTACCGCCATTCACCAAGAAACCGTGTTGTTTGATGAGCTATCCGTGGCCGAGAACATCTTTATCGGCCATGCCCCGCGCGGCCGCTTTGGCCTGATCGACAATAACGCCATGTTCGCGCAGGCCGCAGCACTGCTAGAGAGCATTGGCGCGCGGTTTGCCCCCCGCACCAAGCTGCGCGACCTTGGCATTGCCAGCAAACACCTTGTCGCCATTGCGCGGGCATTGTCTGTCGAGGCGCGGGTGGTGATCATGGATGAACCCACCGCCGCACTCAGCCACAAAGAGATAACCGAACTCTATGAGCTGATTGAAAAACTCAAAGCACAGGGCAAGGCGATCTTGTTCATCAGCCATAAGTTCGATGAGATTTTCCACATTGCCGACCGCTACACCGTGTTTCGCGATGGCGAGTTGGTTGGCGACGGCAAGATTGCCGATATTGACCAAGATGGGCTGGTGAAGATGATGGTTGGCCGCACGGTTGACCAGATTTTCCCGGCCCGCACCGCATCTGTCTCAGATGAGGTGCTGCAAGTCACCGGCTATGCCCACCCGACCGAGTTTGCCGACGTCAATTTCAAGCTGCATCGCGGCGAGATTTTGGGCTTTTACGGGCTGGTCGGCGCGGGCCGCTCCGAGCTGATGCAGGCATTGTTTGGTATCACCAAACCGGCCAAGGGCGTTACCAAGATCAACGGCGCGGTCAAGGTCATCCGCTCGCCAGCCGACGCGGTGGCCAACGGTATCGTCTATGTGCCCGAAGACCGGGGCCGCCAAGGTGCTGTGATCGGCCTGCCGATTTTCCAAAACATCACCCTGCCGTCACTCGCCCGCCTGTCGCGCAAGGGCTTCTTGCAGCTGGCCGAAGAGTTTGCGCTGACACGGGAATATTCACAACGGTTAGACCTGCGCGCCGCCTCGCTCGACACCGATGTCGGCAACCTGTCTGGCGGCAACCAGCAAAAGGTGGTCATCGCCAAATGGCTGGCGACCAAGCCCCAAGTCATCATCCTAGATGAGCCGACCAAGGGCATCGATATTGGCTCAAAAGCCGCCGTGCATGAGTTTATGGCCGAGCTGGCCGCCCAAGGGCTGGCGATCATCATGGTCTCGTCTGAGATCCCCGAGATCATCGGCATGTCAGATCGGGTGATCATCATGCGCGAAGGTCGGATCGTGGCCGAGCTAGAGGCGGATGCGCTCAGCCCAGAAGCGTTGGTGCGCCACGCCGCCGGGATCGGCGAACAACACCACGCCGCCGGGATCGGCGAACAACACAAGGAGCGCGCATAATGCTGGCCCGTATTCTCACCGCGCGCGAAAGCATTCTTGCCGCAGCGCTTGTCGTGCTGTTGGCGCTGGTCGCCTCGCGGTTCCCGGCGTTTATTGAGCCGAGTAACATGGCGCGGGTGTTTAACGACACAGCGCCGTTGGTTATCCTTGCCCTTGGCCAAATGGTGGTGATCCTCACCCGCTGCATTGACCTGTCGGTCGCCGCTAACCTGGCGCTGTCAGGCATGGTCGCGGCGATGATCAATGTCGCCTTCCCCGGCCTGCCGATCCCCGTAATATTGGTGATCGTCATCATCCTCGGCGCGGCCCTTGGCGCCATAAATGGCCTGCTGGTCTGGAAACTCGACATCCCGCCCATTGTCGTCACGCTTGGCACAATGACAATCTACCGCGGGCTGATCTTCCTGCTGTCAGACGGCCAATGGGTTAACTCCCACGAAATGAGCCCGGCCTTTACTGGCTTCCCGCGCGCGTCGTTCCTCGGCCTGCCGGTGCTGTCATGGCTGGCCATCGCTTCGGTCATTGTCTTCGGCCTGATGATGGCCAAAACCCCGCTGGGCCGCTCGATATTTGCCGTCGGCGGCAACCCAAACGCCGCTGTCTATACAGGCATCAATGTCGGCCAAACTCAGTTCATCGCTTTCACGCTGTCAGGCGCTTTGGCCGGGCTTACCGGCTATCTCTGGGTGGCGCGCTACGCCGTCGCCTATGTCGATATCGCGCGCGGTTTTGAGCTTGAGGTCGTCGCGGCTTGCGTTATCGGTGGCATTTCTATTGCCGGTGGTGTTGGCTCTGTCGCTGGCGCTGTCATGGGGGCCTTGTTCCTTGGCATTGTCAAAAACGCACTGCCGGTGGTCAATATTTCGCCCTTCTGGCAGCTGGCCATATCGGGCAGCGCAATCTTGATTGCCGTGGCGTTCAACGCCCGCTCAAACCACCAAAAAGGCCGCCTCATCTTGCGCAACTCAGAGGTCGGCGATGGGCGCAGCGCGGAGGCCGCGACATGACCGACAGCACAGAACCCCGCCACACCGTCCCCGACCGGCTCAACAGCCGCCTCTACAACTTCTTGCGCAGCTGGGAGCTGCTCCTGCTTCTGGTGGCCGTTGGCATCTTCATCCTCAACTCATTTGCCTCGCCCTATTTTCTCAATGCGTGGAACCTGTCTGACGCCACTTTCAACTTTACCGAAAAAGCCATGATCGCCTTCGCCATGGCGCTCCTCATCATCTCTGGCGAGATTGATCTCTCGGTCGCCTCGATCATCGCGCTGGCCTCTACGGCCATGGGCTTTGCCGTCCAGCACGGCGCAGGCACGACAGAAATCGTGCTCATCGGGTTGGTCGTCGGCTTGCTTTGCGGTTCGTTCAATGGCTTTTTCGTCACCGTGCTCGGCCTGCCGTCCATCGTGGTCACGATCGGCACAATGAGCCTGTTTCGCGGCATCAGCTACATCGTCTTGGGCGATGAAGCCTTTCGCGGCTATCCGCGCCCGTTTGCCTTTTTTGGTCAAGGCTATGTCTACGGCGTTATCACATTCGAGATGGTGCTGTTCGTCACCGTGGCGCTGATCTACGGCATCATCCTGCACAAAACCAACTTTGGCCGCGCGGTATATGCAATAGGCAATAACCCAACCGGCGCGCTGTTTAGCGGCATCCGGGTGCAGCGGGTCAAGTTCATCTTGTTCCTGCTCACCGGGCTTATGGCCGGGGTGGCGGCGGTGTGCCTAACGTCGCGGCTCGGCTCAACCCGGCCCTCCATCGCCTCTGGCATGGAGCTAGAAGTCGTCACTATGGTGGTGCTTGGCGGGGTCAATATCTTGGGCGGTTCAGGCTCTATCCCCGGCGTGGTCATTGCCGCCTTTGTCATGGGCCTGGTCACCTTTGGGCTGGGTCTGCTTAATGTGCCGGGCATTGTCATGTCGATCTTCATCGGCCTGCTGCTGATCGGGGTGATCGCCCTGCCGCGGCTCTGGGCCCTGCTGGCCGCCAAGCGCAAAGCGACAGGACCATGAGCGAGCAATATGTCTTCCGCATGCGGCTAAATCCCGGTTGCCGGGCCGAATACCAGCGTCGCCATGATGAGATTTGGCCCGAGCTTTCGGCGCTGTTGCGCGGCGCGGGCGTCAGCGACTATTCGATCCATTTCGACGAAGAAACCAATGCGCTGATCGGCATCCTGACCCGCGCTGATGGCCACAAGATGGACGCTCTGGCCGATGATCCGATCATGCAAAAATGGTGGGCGCATATGGCTGACATTATGGAGGCCGGGCCAAACAATGAGCCGGTCGCCGTGCCGCTGGTGCGCTTGTTTCACATGGCCTAGATTTTGGGGGCAACCAGCATCGGCATTAGCCGCACCAAAATAAGCCCGTAGCCCAGCGTCCACAGACCGCCCGCCCAGATCAGCCCGCTGATGCCCAGCGGCGCGAGCCCACCAAACCCGGCGCGCATGAGCGCTGCAATGATGATCAGCACAAAGCCCAGCGTTAGTGCCCGCCCAGCGACAAGTGGCCGCCCGCTATGGCCCAACGTGGCGCGCATCATCACGGCGCAAGTGGTGCCACCAACAGCGCCAATGCCAAGCAAGTGCAGCCCAGCGGCCCGGCCAAACAAGCCAAACTCAGACGCCCCGAGTGCCAGCAGCCCAACGGGGATCATCAGATAAGCCATATGCAACATCAGCAACAGCGGCGAGGCGACAATGGCGCGGCCCTGCCAGCGCGACAGCCGCGCCAAATGCACGATGCCCGCAATGATCAGTAGCGCCCCCGCCAGCGCCCCGCCGACAAACGCCCAAACCAGAAGTGCCACAGCGCCCACGGCCAAAGCCGCGCCGTCAAACTTGCCAAACGCAGCGGGCAGGGCAGTTGCCCCCTGTTTCTTCAGCCAGTTGCGGGTAAAGGCAGGAATAACCCGCCCGCCGATCAGCATGATCAAGAATATCACCACGGCAAAGCCCACAGCCCAGCCGAGCTGCGCGCCGCCATATTTTATCACCTCAAAATGAAACCCCAGATTGGCCAGGCCAAACAGGCCGACAGGCACGGCAACCATCATGTTGCGCCAATTCTTTCCGGCAATGATCTCGCGGATAATCAGCGCCAGCACGATGAACATAAAGCTCACGTCAAGCAGCAGCACAATCACCGGCCCCAGCCCGCCCAGCCCGGCCACGGCCAAACGCCCAGCCAGCCATAACAGCGCCAGCGCGCCAAGCGACCAGCCGCGTTGCGGTGTCCGCCCGGTCCAGTTTGGCACCGCCGTGAACAAGAACCCGGTGATCACTGCTGAAGTATAACCGAACAGCGCCTCGTGGATATGCCAGTCAACCGGGGCAAATGGCCCGGCCAGCTCTAGCCGTCCAAA
>JAESRD010000161.1 GCA_016764835.1 Paracoccaceae bacterium
ATGGGCGTCATCCCGTTTGAGTTTGTCGGCGACACCCGCAAGAGCCTCAACCTCAAAGGCGACGAGACGGTCTCAATCTCCGGCCTCGACACGATCGAGCCGCTGCAGGAAGTGCCCTGCACCATCACTTACGCCGATGGCACAGAAAAGGTCATTACCCTGAAATGCCGGATCGATACGGCGATTGAAGTTGAATATGTCGAGCATGGCGGCGTGTTGCACTACGTGCTGCGCAACTTGGCCAAATCAGCCTAATCCAAAAGCCCGGCAGTCACACCTAATTGCCGGGCTTTTTGCTGCCCTACGAATATATGTCAGGCAGTTTTAGCCCCGGATCCGGCAGCTCCGCAAAATCCTCAAACATCTGCGCCAAAACCGCTATCTGCTCCGGCCCCGGTCACCGCCGTAGTTGGCAGATCGCAATGTTCAAACAACCGGCCCAGCGATGCCAGCCGATCATTGTTCAGCTCATCATAACTCATCGCCAAAAACGGCACACCAGCCCGCAAGCTCTGAGCATAATGCGCCGTGCAAAATGCCCAAACAGGCACGAATGACAGCTCAGACCCAATCACCTCCTTGCTGATATAAGGCTAAAAGTCCTTCGGATCAGACGCCGCTGTCAAAGCAGTCCAAACATCCGTCCGCGCCCCCTCAGCCAATGTCTCCGGCCAGCCAATGTCTCCGGCACACCAAATTTGCGCGCCATCTGATAGAATGACGCCGCCCAGCCAATCGCCTCGCGATAAAGAAAAACAAATGCCGCATCCGGCAAGGCTTCGTAATAAATATCAGCCTAAAACAATGCCTGACTATGAAACTTCAGCGCCTGCACATCCGCATTCTTACCGCTCGGTTGCCGATGTATCAGCCGCACCATCGCCCGAATAAGCCGCACAATCTGCGCCCGGTCAAACCCCTGTCGCTGCGCCGGAAGATAACTATCCACAATCAGCTGTGCAAATGCATAAGGCTCAGACAGGCTCCAAACATCAGGCAGCTCGCTCAAAACATTTGACACCAGCGTCGAGCCACAGCGCCCAATATTAAACACCAAGATACCCCTCGAAGGCCCGTCCAACGCGGCGGCCAATGTCTCAATCTCACCCAGCGGCACCGTCATCAACCGCAGCGCTTTTGACAGGTCCGTCCCCGCAGGAAGCTCCACAAAAAGCGCCGTCCCATTCGCCTTATCCAGCCCATAAAGTGACCAGTTCTGCGCCTCAACCACCCGAGAAGCATCCGCCTCAACCGGGCCACCAAGCACAAAATCATCAAGTGACGCCCAAGCCTCGTGCTTGTTAGTGCCTTGAATTTCATAAATAAATGAGCTCGCGCCTAAAACCTTTTGCCTGCAAAATCAGCAAAACCAGCGGCGCAGGCGCACCCGGTCAATAAGCGCCCCCCAACACGCCGCGCATGCGGCAAGAGCGGTGGGTTTACCCGCCCTCTGCCGCGCGCAATGCCGGCAAAAAGCTCTGCTCATATTGGCTGCCAACCAGCGGCCCAACATAGCGAAACTGCACCACACCATCTGGGCCAATGATAAATGTTTCCGGTGGCGCCGTCACACCCCAGTCAATCGCCAGGCGGCCGCGCGGGTCAAACCCGGTGGCAAAAAACGGGTTCCCCTCATCTTCCAGATAGGCAATCGCCTTATCCGCCTCATCGCGAAAGTTAATGCCAGCAACCCGGTATCCCTGATCAGCCAGCGCCTGCAATGTCGGGTGCTCTGCCCGGCAAGGCGGGCACCAGCTGGCCCAGAAATTCACAATCGTTATCTCACCGCTGGCAAGATCATCCGCGCTGAGCAGCGCCAGCCCCGGCAATCCCTGCTCTGGCAAAGCGGGCGCTTGACGGCCAATCATCATTGAGGGCAGATCATCGGGGTTTTCACGCATCATCCCGGCCACAAACAGCCCGGCCATTGCGGCAAAAATTGCCGGGGGCAAAAACACCAGCGGTCGAAATTTAGCCATTGTCATCCTCAGCCTGTTTGAGCGCCGCGGCCGCTTTGCGCGCTTGGCGCAAGCTCAGCCATGTCACCGCCGCCAAAAGGCTAAGCGCCACCGCATAAGCGCCAATAACTTCGACAGCATATTTGCCCAATAATTCAGTCACTATACCCGCGCCCTTTGTGCCCGCTGGCGCAGCGCCCGCGCCCGGCGAATGGCAATCTCCGTTCTGGTGCGCAGCAGAACAAGCGCCACAAACAGCAAGAAAAACCCGGCCATCGACACCAGCAACGGATAGTAAAACACATCTGCCACATGCTCCTCAGCATCCATGCTCAGCGACGCGCCCTGATGCAGGCCTTGGTTCCAGAAGTTCACCGCATAGCGCGACAGAACCGCAAAAACCGAGCCGACAATGCACAAAACAGATGTTAAATCAGCCGCCGTATCGGGGTCATCAATCGCCGCCCAAAGCGCCAGATAGCCGCCATAGAAAAGGAACAAGATCAGAAATGAAGTCAGCCGTGGGTCCCAAACCCAATAGGTGCCCCAGATCGGCTGGCCCCAGATCATGCCAGTAAACAGCGCAATCAGCGTCATGGTTATGCCCACCGGAGCCGCCGCTTTGGCCGCCAGCGCTGACACATGGTGCCGCCGCACCAGCCAGACCAGCGAGGCCACCAGCATCATAAACCAAGCGTTTATCGCCATCAGCGCCGCCGGCACATGCAGGTAGATGATCTTGACCGTCGCCCCTTGGCGGTAATCTTCCGGCGTAAAGAAGAACCCCCAAATCAGAGACACGGCCAAACACAGCCCCGCCAGCGCCATAACCCAAGGGATCAGCGGCGTGACCGTCTGCGTAAACTTCTTCGGATTTGCATATTCCCAGATCGACATATGTTTCCTTAACGTGGCCCGCAGCCCGGCTCAATGAGCGATTTTGCGGCCCGCCGCAGATTATGCACGATACTATTGCTCACCGCAGATTAACCCGCAATGCGGCAGAGGTGGCAAATGGTAAAAGCGCAATTGTTCCAGCGGTGATCGCCCCGAGCATCAAGAGCGGCGTGCTCACGCTCAGCCCTGCGGCCCCCCGGCGCGCGGCCTCGGCGCCAAATATCAGCACCGGCACATAAAGCGGCAGCACGATCAGCGACAGCAACAACCCGCCCCGCCGGATGCCCACCGTCAACGCCGCGCCAAATGTGCCGATCATCGACAAAGCCGGGGTGCCAATCAGCAGCGAGATAAACAGCCATACCATGCCAGCCTTTGGCAAGTTCAGCAGCGGGCCGAGCAAGGGGGCTGCTACCACCAGCGGCAGCCCGGTGGTCAGCCAATGTGCCGCCGCCTTGGCCAGCGCCAGCGCCTCGCCCGGCAACGGCGCTGTGGCCAAGAGCGGCAATGAGCCGTCTTCAAGATCAAGCGCAAATATCCGGCCGAGCGACAGCAGCGCCGCCAGCAATGCCGCAACCCAGAACATGCCAGGTGCGATCCGCGCCAAAAGCGCAGGCTCTGGCCCAACACCAAAAGGCACCAGCATGATCACAATCAGAAAGAAAACCAGCCCAAGCCCAAAACCGCCACCCGCTCGAAACGCCAACCGCAGGTCGCGCAACAAAACCGCCCTCACAAAAACGCCTCATCGCTGCCATAGCCGCCGCCAACCGCCTTAAACGGCGACAGGTCCAGTTCTGGCGCGTCAATGCCGAGGTCAATATGGGTGGCGATCACGGCGCAGCCGCCCTGCGCCAAATGTTGCGCCACCAGCCATGCGGCAAAGCGTTTCACCGAGAACCGGTCGAGCGAAACCGTTGGCTCATCAAGCAGCATCACCTTGCGCCCGCTGACCATCAGCCGCGCCAGCCCGACCCGCCGCTTTTGCCCGGCCGATAATGTGCCCGCCGCCCGGTCGCGCAGATCAACCAGATCGAACGCCGCCAAAACATCATCCGACAGCGTACCGCCATGCAGCTCAGCCCAAAACTCTAGGTTTTCCGTCACCGTCAGCGCGGCTTTGATCCCATCAGCATGGCTGGCAAAACACGCCGCCTCGCCCGCGCCCACAACCTCACCGCTGCCCGGCTCTTGCAGCCCGGCCATTGTGCGCAACAAAGTGGTTTTGCCGATGCCATTTGGCCCGCGCAAGATCAGCGCCTCGCCAACGCCAACGCTAAACGAGACCCCTTCCAACACCGCCGCGCCTCCGCGCAGACAGCTCAGATCGCGAACTTCAAGCATCAGACCGTCAGCAAGGCCGCACCAATGCGCCGCCCCTCTGAAAGCAATACATTATAGGTACGCGCCGCCGCAGCCGAGGCCATAGGCTCGGCCGCCACCCCGGCGCTTTGCAGCGCTTCTTTGAGCGGTTTTGGCAAATAGGCGGTCTCGGCCCCGGTGCCAATGAACAGCACATCAACCTTGGCCCCAATGGCCAACAGAACGTCAACATCTTCGTAGCCGCCCCAGTCGCTTAGGCCGTTTGGCCCGAGCGCTACTGCATTGCGGATCACCTTGCCGCCAATGCGCCAAAACCCCGGCCCATAGCCGTCAATGGGAAGAGCATCGGTAAAGACAACTTCATTTATCCGCATTGCTGCCTCCTATGATGGCCCAGTATTCTAAGCGTCGATATCAGCAAACTGATTGCCGGTTGGCTTTTTAGTCTTGTCCCAGTCGCGCTTCACGCCCAGCAACAGCACAATGTTTTCAGCGATATAGATTGACGAATATGTGCCAACGACAATGCCCCA
Source organism: Paracoccaceae bacterium (assembly GCA_016764835.1). Next base: position 4,712 of record JAESRD010000161.1, read on the forward strand.
AGTGATGGCAAAAACAAAGCCGCGGATCACATCGCCGCCCAACACCAGAAGTGCGATCAGCGCCACCAAAGTGGTCACAGATGTCATCACCGTGCGGCTCAGCGTCTCGTTGACCGACAGGTTAAGCAGGTCCAGCAGCGGCTTGGTTTTATACTTGCGCAGGTTCTCACGCGCCCGGTCAAACACCACCACTGTGTCATTAATCGAATAGCCAACGATGGTCAGCAATGCGGCAATGATCGCCAGATCAAACTTGATCTGAAACAGCGCGAAGATGCCAATGGTCAGCCCAACATCATGGATCAAGGCCACAATAGCGCCCAGCGCAAACTGCCATTCAAACCGCAGCCAGATATAGAGCACAATCGCCGCCAGCGCGCCGACAACCGCCAGCACAGCCGTTTGGATCAACTCGCCCGATACTTTGGGCCCCACACTGTCCACCGCCGGAAATGTCATGGCCGGATCAATGCCGCGCAGAGCTTCTTGCACCGCAGCAACAGTTTCCGTGCCAACGCTTTCATCACCGTCTTGCGCCTGAATGCGCACAATCGCCACATGTTGCGTTTCGGTAAAGTTAGGGTCGCGCACTTCAGTTATCGCAATATCGCCAAGGTCCAAAACCTCAAGCGCCGCGCGATAGTCGCCGGTATCAACCGCAATAACCGACTGGGTGCGGATCGTCGTGCCGCCGCGAAAGTCGATGCCGTAATTCAGCCCCATCATCAAAAACACAACCACCGAGGCAATGAGCAAAAGCACAGAGCCGCCGAAGGTTACTTTCGAGAAGCGGAAGAAATCGTAATTGGTGTCCTGAGGGACTAAGCGCAAACGCATGGGCTAAACCTCTATCGTCTTGGGCCGGGTGCGCTCAAACCAGAGCACAATCAGCAAACGGGTGACAAAGATCGCGGTAAAGACCGACGTGATGATCCCCAGCCCCAGCGTGATAGCGAAGCCGCGCACAGGGCCAGAGCCCAGCGCGAACAAGATAAACGCCGTGATCAATGTGGTAATATTAGCATCAACAATCGCCGACAAGGCGCGCTGATAGCCCAGCTCAATCGCCCGCGCCGGGCCCTTGGCTGTCTTTAGCTCCTCGCGTATGCGCTCATAGACCAGCACATTGGCGTCCACGGCCATGCCGATGGTCAGCACGATCCCGGCAATGCCCGGCAGCGTGAGCGTCGCGCCAATCATCGACAATATGCCGAAGATCAAGCCAAGGTTGATCACAAGGGCGATATTGGCAAACACGCCAAACAACCCGTAGCTCAGCAACATAAAGACGATAACGGCGAGGCCACCGACAATTGCAGCCAGCTTACCGGCGTCAATCGAGTCCTGCCCCAGCTCTGGGCCAACCGTGCGCTCCTCAAGAAAGATCAGCTCAGCTGGCAGCGCGCCAGCCCGCAGCAAAATCGCTAGGCTGGTTGATTCCTCAGCAGAGAACGAGCCGCTGATAATCCCCGATCCGCCGGGGATATGGCTGCGAATAACCGGCGCCGAGATCACTTCGCCATCAAGCACAATCGCAAAGGGCGAATTGATGTTTGCGGCGGTATAATCGCCAAAGGCCCGCGCCCCGGCCGGGTTAAACCGGAAGCTCACTGCCGGGCTGCCGTTCTGATCAAAGTCAGGCTGGGCATCGACAAGCTCTTCGCCGGTCACAACCGGGCTGCGCTCCAGCACATAGAACACGCCCTCATCTTCGAGCGAGGGCAGCAGTTCTTCGGTCGTGCCCACTTGCGCATTGGCATTCGTGGTTTGGCGCACCACCGGCTGAAAGGTCAGCTGCGCGGTTTTGCCAATAAGGTCTTTGACCTCTTGCGCCGAGCCAACGCCCGGCACTTGTATAAGAATTCGCCGCTCGCCTTGGCGGACAATGCTTGGCTCACGCGTGCCAACTTCATCAATCCGACGCCGCACAATCTCAAGCGCCTGGCGCACGGTGCGGTCGTCAGAGGCCAGCATTTCAGCCTCGCTCAGCGCGACGGTAATCAGTGGCCCAACATTGCTCACCTCAAGATCAGAGGTGCCAATGGCCGTTAGCGACGACACTGGCCGCGACAGCCCCCGCACCAGCTCAAGCGCCCGCGGCATGCCGTCAACCTGCGAAATCCGCACCGTTAGCACATCATCAGGGCCGTCTTCTTTGGTAACCAGCCCAACAACATCGCGTTGCGCCGCCAACAGGTCACGCACTTCAGGCCAAAGCGCCTCCATGCGGCTGGCATACACATCTTCAACCTGAACTTCGGCCAAAAGATGCGCGCCACCGCGCAGGTCTAGCCCAAGATTGATAAGCCCCGATGGCAGGAAGGACGGCCAGCGCGCGGCCGCCTCCTCCAGCTCGGGCCCGCTCAGCCCAGACGCTATCGCTGCCCGGGCCGCATTGGCGCTTTCAACACGCGAATAGAAGAAGTTCGGCGATGCCAGCAGCAACCCACCCAGGCATACCGCCCAGATAAGGATCCGCCGCCAGAGGGGGATATCAAGCATGTCAGGTTCCGGCTTTAGCTATCTGCGGGGTCGGTTTTGTTGAGCACTTGCGCAATAGTACCGCGCACAATCCGAACGGTAACGCCAGAGGAGATCTCAACCTCAACCTCATGGTCGTCTTTGACCTTGGCAACCTTGCCGATCAACCCGCCCTGAGTAACAATCTGGTCACCCCGACGCAGCGCGTCAACCATGGCTTTATGCTTCTTCAGCTTGGTTTGCTGAGGCCGGATAAGAAAGAAATACATGATCCCGAAAATCAGGATCAGTGGAATCATTTGCTGAATGCCTTGCATGGCGTCCCTTTAACATTAAGCCGAAGGCCACCCCCCCGGAAGTCGCAGCACAATATGACCGGCCCCCGCCGATGGCAACAGCCGATAGCAACCGGGCGCGGTTGATTGTAGTGCAGATATATGGGCTGATGGGCGCAGAACCAGAGGGGTCGACACCGAAATGTTAACAGATGAGCAAATCTTTGGCTTTTCGGGCTGGCAGCTGAGCATTGGGCTGGCCGTAGCTCTGGCGACCATCATCGTTTTCATGACGCTAAATCAGCGCGTCAAACACAGTGTCTCGCCCCTCAGCACCGTCAAAACCGTCGCTTGGCTCCTTTTGCCCATCTACCTGCTTATATTTGGCTTTATCCTCTATAGCCTATTCCAAATTGCCGCCCATTTCCCGGCCCCCGGCAATTACGGTACCAACACCGCCTATGGCACCGCCCTGCGCTGGCACGTCCTCGCCCTCGTCGGCCTCATCACTGCCCTTGGTGGCCTCATCTCCGCCCCCCTCGCCCTCATCCGCGTCTTCACCACCGAGCGCGTAACAGTGGCCACCGAAGAAGGCCTCGTAACAGACCGAATCAACGCCGCCGTCGCCGGCCTCGGCGCCGAGAAAACCGTCAAATCCGGCGATAAGGAAGAAACCAAACCAAATATCGAAGTCCGCATCGGCCCAATCCTCTCGCTCGAACGCTTGGCGCAGAAGAACCTCGATGAGCACGTCATGATCATGCAAATTCTCTGCGCTTATATCCGCCAAAACGCGCCTGCCAGCGGGGCATCTGTGTTTGAGCTGCCGCAGTTCGCGCCGCTGCCGGATGATCCGACGACAGAGCAGCGGGCCGCGGCCGAAGCGCACCAGCTAAAAATGTGGAAAAGCTGGCAGCATGGTGAAATAAGCACCTTGGCCAAAAAACTGCCGCCCCCGCGCGCGGATATTGCCATCGCCATGAATGTTATTGGCCGCCGCAACCCGGCGCAGCTGCGCATAGAGGCGCGCTGGGGGCCAAACGCAGCGCCAAATGCTGAATGGGTCTTCGCAACCCCCGCGCCAGAATGGCCAAAGTCAAAAGGTAAACCGCCGAGCAAAGCCAGCATCGACGCTTACAAAAACCAACTGCAAGCTTGGGAAAGAACCCTCAGCGCCTATGCTGGCTACCGGCCTGACCTGCGCGAAACCAACCTGCAAAATACGGACCTGAGCAAACACATTCTATGCGGCATTCGTTTTGACGAGGCGCAGATACAGGGGGCGAACCTCAGCGAGGCGCAGATGCAGGGGGCGAACCTCTGGCAGGCGCAGATGCAGGGGGCGGACCTCGGGCTGGCGCAGATGCAGGGGGCGGACCTCGGGCTGGCGCAGATGCAGGGGGCGGACCTCAGGCAGGCGCAGATGCAGGGGGCGGACCTCTGGCTGG
>JAESRD010000162.1 GCA_016764835.1 Paracoccaceae bacterium
AGCCCGGCGCTTTGCCGGAGCTGAGCCAGCTGGCGGCGGCCTTGGCCGAGGCAGGTGCGCGCCGCTGCGCCGCAGCAACGGCGGCGATGAGCGCCCAGATTCAGGTGCCAAAGGCCAATTGTTGTTCTTTAGCCTCGGCGGCGGCAGCAACCAGCGCCCCGGCAATGCGGCTGCATTCATCCGGGGTCAGGCGCGCAGGCAGGCGGGTGTCGCAGGCCCGCATGAGCATGGCGCGGGTTTTGGGCAGGTCTGGGGTTTGGCCAAGAAACTGCCAGTTCCAATAGGCACGGGCATTGTCTTTGCTGGTGCCAAAAATCTGCACCTTTACCCCGCGCGCGGCGGCGGCGGCGGCAAAATACGCGGTCTCCGCATCATCAAAGTCAACCAGGTTGAATTGGATTGAATCTGGCGCGCGGATTTCGGGCGGCAGTTTGTCAGGCACGGTCAGGCCGGGCGAGGCATTGAGCAGATCCGCGACATGATCATGGTTGCGCCGACCATCGCCGACCCGCTGCGGCAGCGCGTCAATCTGCGGGCGGATCAGGGCGGCAGACAGGTTTGACAGCCGCAGATTATACAGTGGCAACTGGTTTTGCCATTTGTCAAAGGCGGCTTTGAGGTCGGTAGCGGCTTGGCCATGCACAGGCGCATGCTTTTGCCAGTTATGCTCATAGGCGCCAGACATGATCACGGCGCGGGCAATCAGATCGGCGTCATCGGTGATCATAATCCCACCTTCGCCCGCATTGATCATCTTGTAGCTTTGGAACGAGAAGCAGCCGATACGGCCCAGCGTGCCAATATTTTTGCCATGCCATGTTGTGCCCAGCGAATGGGCAGCGTCTTCGATAACCGGGATATTGGCGGCGGCGCAGAGCGCCATTATCGCATCCATATCAGAGGTATGGCCGCGCATATGGCTGATGATCACCGCGTCTGCGCCGGGCAGTTTGGCGGCGAAATCATCCATATCAATGCGGTAATTATCGCTGCATTCGACCAAAACCGGCACGCAATCTGCATGCACAATTGCCGAGGGCACGGCGGCAAAGGTAAAGGCAGGGATGATCACGCGGGCGTCGCGCGGCAGGCCGAGCGCTTTGAGCGACAGGAACAACGCGGCAGAGCAGGACGAGACCGCCAGCGCGTATTTGGCGCCGATCATGGCGGCGAACTCGCCCTCTAACAGGGCGACGGGGCTGTCTTTCGGCGCGGTATAGCGGAACAGATCGCCACTATTGAGCAGGCGTTCCACCTCGGCGCGGGCGGCTTGCGGAATAGGTTCAGCGCTATAAACGTCAATATCATGTGCCATGTTAGCTTTCCTAAATACTGATTTTAGGAAAGCTAACATGAACGTGAGGATATGGCAAAGCAGTGTTTGGGCTAAATCCCGATCCTATCGCGCAGAGAAAACCAGCTCATCGCCAGCGCCAATACGGGGGCGCGAAACATCGAGCCGCCGGGGAAGCGCGGCACGGGCAGCGACGAAAATGTATAAAACTGGCTGGCTTGGCCGATAACTGCCTCGGCCATGACCCGCCCGGCCATGCCCGACAGCGCCACACCGTGGCCAGAGAAACCTGCCGCCGAGAGGATATTGGGCGATATTCGCGCCAGATGCGGCAAGCGCGACGGGGTGATACCAAGCGTGCCGCCCCAGATATGTGAGATTTTGACATTGGCGAGTTGTGGGAAAAGAGCCTGCATGCGGGTGGCCAAAGCTGTTGAGATATCTTTAGGGAAACCAATGGAATAGCTCTCGCGGCCACCGAACAGAAAGCGTTTGTCTTCGGAAAACCGGAAGTAGTTAACCACGAATTTACTGTCGGCGACGGCGATATCTTCGGCCAAAATATCGCGCCAATTTTCAAGAGGCTCAGTCGCCGCGATGAAAGAATTGATCGGCATCGTATAGGCGCTGATCTGGCCTTCGATATTGGGTAAATAACCGTTGCCGGCAATGATCAGATGGTCGGCGCTGACATGGCCTTGTCCGGTGCGCAGCTGGGCCGGTTTGCCGCGCTCTATCGCGTGGACCTCAGAGCGCTCAAAGATCACAACGCCCGCAGCTTCGGCGGCGCGGGCAAGGGCGAGCACGTAACGCAGGGGGTGAATATGCCCAGCGCCGCGGTCAAATGTGCCACCTTGGTAGCTGGGTGATTTGACCAGTTCTTGCATGGCTTTTGGCCCGAGACAGTCGAGCTTATAGCCGTAGCGGTCGGCCAAAAACGCGGCGTCTTGGTGTTCGGCCTTGGTCTCTGCAGCGCTATAGGCGGCGTGGACCACACCGGCGCGGTAGGCGCATTCGGGGGCTTGCATTTCGCAAAATCCGCGCAGCTGGGCCTTGCCACCTTCGGCCAAATCCCACAAGGCGCGGGCCTTGTCTGCGCCCAGTTTTGCCTCAAGCCAGCTTTGCGGTTTGTTATAGCCAGAGCCGACTTGGCCGCCATTGCGCCCCGATGCGCCAAAGCCGACCCGCTGGGCTTCGACCACGGCGACGCTTAGCCCGGCGCGCGCGGCCGTCAGCGCCGCCCACAGCCCGGTATAGCCAGCGCCCAAAATCGCCAGATCGTATTTGTGCGCGCCTTTTAGCCGAGGCCGCTCTGGGGCGATATCTGCTGTATCCGCATACCAAGAGGGCGGATATTGGCCGGGGCGGTCATTGAGGTGCAGCGGATTCATTTATTTTTCCTCCTTGGTGGATCGTGGCCTTTGTCTAGACATTGAGCAGAAAATGCGCGCGCGCACGGGCAGATCACCTGCAAAAATTCTTCATATTCAGTGCGTGTGACAATCCAGTAGACGCGGGAAAACTCTGGGTCGAGCACTTCTTTGGTCGCTTCTGAGCCGTCGTAGCGCGTGCCATAGCGCGTGCGGGATATAGCCCTTGGCGGAGTAGGCGTCGCCTTGAAGCGTTTGTCGGGGCGGCTCTTGTGCCAAACCCAAATTGCCGAAGGCCAGAGAGGCGGCGATGGCCAAATAGGGGTTGCACTCCATGCCTGCCAGTCGGTTTTCAACCCGATGAGATTATGGTTCTGAGACGGGGATGCGGATGCGGATTGTACGGTTATCGCAGCCCCAACCATGTTATTATGGGCCTTCCTTGTCGGGGGCTGTGCTGGCCAAGTGAGGCGCGGTACGGGGGATTTTGCCGCGGAAAAAGTCGGCGATGATCTGGGCCATGCGGGCATTGTCGGGCGGGGCTTTGGCCATATTCTCAACCGCATTGTCTAGCAGGGCGTCAGGCACAGTGCCGCGGCCGCGATGGGTGATCAGACCGGTGATAAAGCCATGGTCAAATTCAGGATGCGGCTGAATTGTGAAAGCGTCGGAGCCGTAAAGCAGGGCAGCATTTTGGCAAAAGTCATTGCTGGCAATCACTTGCGCGCCGGGAGGCGGCTTTGTCACTTGGTCTTGATGCCATGCATTCATGCTCAGCGTCTCAGTGCCAAAATCATAGCCTTGTGGGCCGACTGCCCAACCATCGCCGAATTTTTCGACTTTGCCACCGAGGGCTTGGGCAATGATCTGGTGCCCAAAACATATGCCAACTAAGGGGCGCTCGGCGGCAATGACCTCGCGGATCAGCACCTCAAGCGGGGCGATAAACGGCAGGTCTTCATAGGCGCCGTGGAGCGAGCCGGTGATCAGCCAGCCATCGGCCGCGTGCGCGCCGGGCGGGAAGTCCATATTGACCACATCCCATGTTTTGAATGTCAGCGCGTGGCCCGCGAGCAGTGTTTCGAACCGTTTGGGATAGTCAGCACTTTGCCCGCACATTTCATCTGGCAAATGGCCGGTCTGCAATATTCCGATAAGCATAGAGCACCGTTAATTGTTTGGACCAGACTAGGGCGGCAGCTGGGCCGTAGCAAGCGACGGTGGCTTAGACAATATCAAGATAAAGCCCCAGGGCCTGCGCGGGGCTCAATGCCGCCAGCGCTTTGATCTCTTGGCGTTTGGTTGCCACAAGATTGGCGCGTATGAGCGGCGCGAACAGGCGCGCGGCCAAGGCGCTATTCTTAAATGTAGTCACGGCATCTGGCCAGCTGGTGGTGAT
>JAESRD010000163.1 GCA_016764835.1 Paracoccaceae bacterium
ACAAACTGCTCCCGAATAAGCCGCTCTTCAAGCCCGTGGCCGGGATCAAACAACAACCTATGCGCAATCGACGGCTCAGCGCGCACCTCAACCCGTGTCACGTCGCGCACCGAGCGGCTATCTGCGGCGGCCATAACCGGGCGGCGCTCTGGGTCAACCACCTCAATCACCACGGTGGCCGAGGCGGGCAAAATGGCACCGCGCCAGCGCCGGGGACGGTAGGGGGCAATGGCGGTGAGGCCCAAAACCTCGGAGCGGATCGGCAAAATTGGGCCGTGGGCCGAGTAGTTATAAGCGGTCGAGCCAGCGGGCGTGGCCACCAGCGCGCCGTCGCAGACCAGCTCTTCGAGCCGCACCCGGCCGTCAACGCTAATGCGCAGCTTGGCGGCTTGTGGACCGGTGCGCAATAGCGAGACCTCGTTGATTGCCAACTCGTGAATCTCGATGCCCTGGATGGTTTCGGCCTTCATGGCGAGGGGGTTGATCACCGCTTCTTCGGCGGCGGCCAGCCGTTCGGGCAGCGCGTCCTCGCTATAGGCGTTCATCAAAAACCCGACCGTGCCGCGGTTCATGCCGTAGACCTGCACATTGCTGTGTTTGGCCGCATGCAGGGTTTGCAACATAAAGCCGTCACCGCCCAAGGCGACGATGATATCTGCCTCTTCCACCGGCACGCTGGCATAGCGGGCGGCAAGGCTGGCACGGGCCGACCGGGCCAGCGGGGCCTCAGATGCGACAAAGGCAAAGCGGAGAGATGACATCAGCGACCTCTTGGAACATGTTTCCGATAAGTTTGTGAGCGACGCCAATGCGAAACGCAACCGGCCAAATGCGGCTTTGGCCACGCCGTCAGGCCGTTGTCACACTAAATTGCCTCTTTGCGCGCCCATTGCGCTGAAGTATGACGCCAACATATGCCAAAGGAGCCCTGCTTTATGTCTAACAACACTGACCGCGCGCCAATCCGCGACCCCGGCTTTTTCACCCAGTCGATTGCTGAGCGCGACCCGGCGCTAAATGACACAATCGTGGCCGAGCTTGGCCGTCAGCGCGAAGAGATCGAGCTGATTGCCTCAGAAAACATCGTCTCGCTGGCGGTGCTTGAGGCGCAGGGCTCTGTGCTGACCAACAAATATGCCGAAGGCTATCCGGGCCGGCGCTATTATGGCGGCTGTCAGTTTGTTGATGTGGCCGAAACGCTGGCGATAGAGCGGGCCAAAGAGCTGTTTGGCTGCGCCTTTGCCAATGTTCAGCCCAATTCGGGCAGCCAGATGAACCAAGCGGTGTTTCTGGCGCTGCTCAAGCCCGGCGATACATTCATGGGCCTCGATCTCAATTCGGGCGGTCACCTGACCCACGGCTCGCCGGTCAATATGTCTGGCAAATGGTTTAACCCTGTTTCCTACGGGGTGCGGGCGCAAGATCAGCTGCTGGACATGGAAGCCGTGCGCCAAACTGCCCTTGAACATAAGCCCAAGCTGATTATCGCTGGTGGCACCGCTTATAGCCGGGTTTGGGATTGGGCCGCGTTTCGCGCCATAGCTGATGAGATCGGCGCCTATCTGATGGTCGATATGGCGCATATTGCTGGCCTTGTTGCCGGTGGCCAGCACCCCTCGCCCCTGCCCCATGCCCATGTCGTGACCACGACCACGCATAAGAGCCTGCGCGGCCCGCGCGGCGGCATGATCCTGACCAATGACGCTGACATCGCCAAGAAGATGAACTCAGCCGTGTTCCCCGGTCTGCAAGGCGGCCCGTTGATGCATGTGATCGCGGCCAAGGCTGTGGCCTTTGGCGAGGCTCTGCGGCCCGAGTTCAAGAACTACGCAGCCCAGATCGTGGCCAATGCCCGTGCACTGGCTGACCAGCTGCAAAAGGGTGGCATCGACATCGTCTCAGGCGGCACAGATAACCACCTGATGTTGGCCGATTTGCGCCCCAAAGGCGTGACAGGCAAGGCCGCCGAGGCCGCCCTTGGCCGCGCGCATCTGACATGCAACAAAAACGGCATCCCGTTTGACCCAGAAAAGCCGTTTGTCACCAGTGGCATACGGCTTGGCACCCCGGCAGGCACCACGCGTGGTTTTGGCGAAGATGAGTTCCGCCAGATCGCTGACTGGATTGTCGCGGTCATGGACGGGCTGTCGGCCAATGGGGCCGTGGGCAACGCCGAGGTTGAAGCGCGGGTAAAGGCCGAAGTCACCGCCCTTTGCGCCAAGTTCCCGCTTTATCCGTCGCTCTAAAGGCTCCTGTGCTGCCATGATAACATGGCAGCACAAACGGCCAATACGCCGCAGGCATTCCCTCTGCCATCTACCCAGCCAAGATGCTAGAATCAGCCCATGAAAAACCTCGCAACAATCGCCGCCTTCACCGCCCTTGCCGCCCCGGCACTGGCCGAAATCACCGTCACCGAGGCCCGCGCTTTGCTGCCCTATCCGGGCGCACCGGCGGCGGCGATATACTTTGTGCTGACCAATAGTGACGGCCCCGATGACCGCTTGCTGTCGGCGGCGCTGGAACAGGCCCGCTTGGTGCAGCTGCACCAAACTGTTGAAACAGATGGCATCATGCAAATGCAACATCAGCCCGACGGCTTTGCCCTGCCCGCCGATAGCAGCCTGATTTTCACCGATGGCGGACGCCATGTCATGCTGATGGGTTTGACCCTGCCCGACACGCTGCCCGACACTTTAACGCTGGTTCTGAGCTTCGAGCAAGCAGGCGATATCGTGCTTGATGTGCCGCTCGCCCTGCGCTGAGCCTAGCCGCAGCTGCGGCTGGCCTGCGAGGCAAAGGCGCGATACCTGTCCCAGAACGCCTCTGTTGCCCGGCCATCTGCCTGACGGGTATCTTGGGCGGCTTGCGGGTCGTTAAAAAACTCCGCCGCGCGGTTTTGTTCGCTGCTGCTCAACATTTGGTTGGCAACACTCTGGATACAACTGCACAATGCCGGATTGGCCGCAGAGCGCCCACCGGCCATGCAGGCCTGCCCAATTTCGCCAGACACACCGCCACCGGCGCAAGCGCCCAGCGCAGCCAAACCCGTCAGGGCCAATATCAGTCGCATAGCATGATCCGGTCTTGGTTGCGGGGCGGCGCCGGGCTGATCCCGGCTGTCCCTGTCTGGTGTGGGGCCTGTTTCGTGAGGCTTAATTGCTAAGGGCTAACATGGGCCAATGCGCATGGCGGTGCAATCAACGATTGTGCGAGGCGCGCCGGTTGGCGGGCCTGCGCGCACCTAGCCGCGCAAACGCCGTTTGATCCGGCGGACAATGACCAGAGCTGGGGCCAGTGCCGCAACCCGGTCAAACCAGCTGGTCGTATGAATATCTGTTTTGGAGGGGCGTTGGCGCGCCACTTCTGGCAGCAAACTAAACGCCCGCATTTGCGGATGCGCCCGGCGAAACCAGTTATAGGCGCCGTCAACATGCATGGGCCCGCCATCGGGGTCGCCCAGTGGCCGCTCTAGCATGGCCCGAAAATAAGGCACGATCAGCGCCGCGGCGCCGCGTTTGACGGCAATAAAATGCGTGGTCAGAACGTCGGTCTTGGGTGTCAGCGCCACCATGCCCTGCGCGTCGCCGTGCTCTGCCCCGCCCGGATAGCCGTAGATAAGATCCCACTCAGTGGCGGCAGCGGCGATCATGCCTTCGGCCAAAGCCGGGGTAAAATCAGCGTCGTCTTCCAAAATCAGCCCTGCCGGTTCATCGCCCGCGGCAATCGCTTCAAGGATAGCCAAATGGCTCATGAAACATCCGCGCGTGCCAATGTTTGGAAAAGCGCCTTGGTCTTCTGGCCGAATGGCGGCAAATAGCGTGACCTGTGCGTGGCTCAGGCTCAGCCCGTAGCGGCCCAGCTCGGCCTCAACCTCAACGCGCCGATCGGCCCGCGCCGGCAGGTTGACCACATAAATCCGAGCAAATTGTTCGATCAGCGCCGCCCCTGCGCCCGCGTTTGATCTCGTGCTTGAGCCAGTATTGCCGGTCAATTACCCAGCCCTTTCGGTTAATTCACCCCTCAGTTACCTGAGAGAGGCGCGCGCATGCAATGAATTTCGGGTGTTTATGACTAATGTGCGCCTATCTGGCGCCTCGGCCATTGACCCAGAGGTCTTTTGCATAAATATCCCGGCCATGATTGAGCTTTCCCATATCCGCAATTTCTCCATCGTCGCCCATATCGACCATGGCAAATCAACCCTCGCTGACCGGCTTATCCAGTCGACAGGCACGGTCGCTGACCGTGACATGAAGGCCCAGCTGCTCGACAGCATGGATATTGAGCGCGAACGCGGCATTACCATCAAGGCCAATGCAGTGCGTATCGAGTATAAAGCCAATGACGGTGAGACCTATATTCTCAACCTGATCGACACGCCCGGCCATGTCGACTTTGCCTATGAAGTCTCGCGCTCGATGCAGGCTGTCGAAGGCTCGCTACTGGTGGTTGACGCCTCCCAAGGGGTCGAGGCGCAAACGCTGGCCAATGTTTATCAGGCGCTCGATGCCGACCACGAGATTGTGCCGGTGCTCAACAAGGTTGACCTGCCCGCCGCCGAACCGGAGCGCGTGGCCGAACAGATCGAAGATGTCATCGGCATTGATGCCTCTGACGCGGTAGAAATCAGCGCCAAGACCGGGCTCGGCATCCCCGATGTGCTCGAAGCGATTGTCAAACGTTTGCCTGCGCCAAAGGGCGACCGCGACGCGCCACTAAAGGCCATGTTGGTTGACAGCTGGTACGATTCCTATCTGGGCGTTGTGGTGCTTGTGCGGATTATTGACGGTTTTGTCCGCAAGGGCGACCGTATCCGCATGATGCGGACCAATGCGGTTTACGGCATTGATAAACTCGCCGTGCTGACGCCGAATATGTCCGACATTGACGAGCTTGGCCCCGGCGAGATCGGCGTGCTGACAGCTTCGATCAAACAGGTGCGTGACACCCGTGTTGGCGACACTATCACCCATGAGCGCAAAGGTGCCACTGAGCCGCTGCCCGGCTTTAAGCCGTCTATCCCGGTTGTTTTTTGCGGCTTGTTCCCGGTTGATGCCAATGATTTCGAAGACCTGCGCGATGCTATCGAAAAGCTGGCACTTAATGATGCGAGCTTTACCTCCGAGATGGAAACATCCGCCGCTCTTGGCTTTGGCTTTCGCTGCGGTTTCTTGGGGCTATTGCACCTTGAAGTGATCCGCGACAGGCTTGAGCGCGAATATGACATTGCCCTGATCACCACAGCGCCGTCGGTGGTCTACCACCTGCACCTGCGCAACGGCGAAATACAGGATCTGCATAATCCGGCCGATATGCCTGATATGACCTATGTCGATCACCTCGAAGAGCCGCGGATCAAAGCGACGATCATGGTGCCTGACGAATATCTGGGCGATGTGCTCAAGCTGTGCCAAGACCGGCGCGGTATTCAGCTTGATCTGACCTATGCGGGCGCGCGGGCCATGGTGGTTTATGATCTGCCGCTCAATGAGGTGGTGTTTGATTTCTACGACAGGCTGAAATCTGTCACCAAAGGCTATGCGTCATTTGACTATCAGATGATTGGCTATAGCGAGGATAACCTCGTCAAGATGTCGATCTTGGTCAATGATGAGCCGGTCGATGCGCTGTCGATCATGGTGCACCGTGACCGGGCCGAGCAACGCGGCCGGGCCATGGTTGAAAAGCTCAAAGACCTGATCCCGCGCCATATGTTCAAAATCCCGATCCAAGCGGCGATAGGCGGCAAGGTGATTGCCCGCGAGACGCTGAGTGCGATGCGCAAAGACGTGACGGCCAAGTGCTATGGCGGCGATGCGTCGCGTAAGCGCAAGCTGCTGGACAAGCAAAAAGCCGGTAAGAAACGGATGCGCCAGTTCGGTAAGGTCGAAATTCCGCAAGAAGCGTTTATTTCGGCGCTGAAGATGGATGGGTAAGGCGACTCGAATACCCTTTGTCGTTGGCACAGGTGCGAGCGCCGAATTTGGCTTGCCGGTTGGCGATGGTCTTTATGAATCTATTGCAAAATCTACAAATAATGAATTCGACCGTTACGGCTTTACTACTAACAAGCCCTACCCAAAAATGGCCAGTATTTTGGATGCGGCGGCACAAGCGAGCCAACCACCAAGAAATAAATCTAAGTTAAACAACCAAGTGGCTTTGTTGCACAAAATGGCCTGAGGTCAGGCTCGCCCTTACCCCTGACGGACTCATCCTACGGCCACAGTTTCAGGTATGCCAAGTGCTGTGAAGCCGTTGACGATCGCAGCTCGGATTTGGATCTCCGCAACCTGCCGCTCGAAGCCTCTTGCGGACAGGCGCTGACCTAGAAGTTTCACACAATGCATCCGCTGCCCGACAGTGGTTTGCTTGCAAACCATGAGAGGGTTGGTTTCAACGCGGCTTTGGCGGTGGTTCCGGTCAGTTGCCGCCACAATGC
>JAESRD010000013.1 GCA_016764835.1 Paracoccaceae bacterium
GAAGTGACCCCGGCCGAAGCCGCCATGCTCGCCGGTCTGCTCAAAGCCCCGTCAGCCTATGCGCCCACTGCGCATCTAGACCGTGCCCAAACCCGCGCCAACCTCGTCATCGGGCTGATGCTTGAACAGGGCTATCTGTCAGACGCTGCCGCTGCCGAGGCTCAGGCCAACCCGGCCCAGCTATCGGCCGCTGCCGCCGCACAGGCAGGCGGTTTCTTCGCCGGTTGGGTCATGGATCAAGGCCCAGAGTTCTTTACCCGCGACACAACAGAAGACGTGATCTTGCTGACCACAATGGACCCGCGCATTCAAACCGCCGCCGAAGCCGCACTGATCCAAGTGTTTGAACGCGACGTGCGCGAAGGCTCTGAGGCTCAAGCCGCGATTGTGGTCATGAGCGCCGACGGCGCAGTCCGCGCCATGGTCGGCGGCCGCGACATTCGCGCCACCGGCACGTTTAACCGCGCCACGCAGGCTTTGCGCCAAACCGGCTCAACGTTCAAACCTTTCGTCTATGCCGCCGCACTTGATCTGGGCATGTCAGCCAATGATCTGATCGATGACAGCCCGCTGACCATCAACATCCCCGGCTCCGGCCCGTGGTCGCCGCGCAACTATGACAATGAGTTCCACGGGCTGATCCCCATGGTCCAAGCCCTGCGCGAAAGCCGCAATATCCCAACAGTTCGCATTGCCGAACAAGTGGGCCGCGAAAACGTGCGCACCGTGGCGGCAATGTTTGGCATATCGAGCGATCTGGCCACCGGCCCGGCTTTGTCGCTTGGCGCTTCAGAATCAACCCTGATCGAAATGACCGGCGCCTATGCGGGCATCTTAAACGGTGGCTCAGCCGTGGTGCCCTACGGCTTGATAGAGCTGCGCCTTCAGGGCGAAGACACCGCCCTTATGGGCACAGGCGGCGGCATCGGCGAACGGGTTATCCGCGAAGCCGCCGCCCGCGAGCTGACATGGATGATGCACCAAGTCGTCGAGCAAGGCACCGGGCGGCGCGGTCGGATCGAAGGCTGGGAGCTGGCGGGCAAAACCGGCACGACATCAGCCGCGCGCGACGCGTGGTTCATCGGTTTTTCAGCCGAATATGTCATTGCGTTTGGATGGGCTACGACGATAACCGCCCGCTCACCGGGGTCACAGGCTCTGGCCTGCCCGCCGAGATTTGGCGCCAAACCATGGAGCGCGTGATCGCAGGGACAATCCCCGTGCTGCTGGCCATGACAGCGCCCGCGCCGCGCATGCCAACCGACCCGGCCTTGGAGCGTGCTTTGCAAGATATTTTGGGGCAACAGGCGTTGCCGCCCGCTCAGGCGCAGCCAGATGACACAATATCCGACACGTTGCGCAATATCTTGGGCGGTGGATAGCGGAGCATTAACGCTGGCTATGGCGGCCGCTTCAAAGATGCGGCGTTTGCAAATACCCTCCGGCGGGCTGCTTTATGTCCTGCACCCTGCTGCGCCCCAAAAAGCCACTGCCTTACTCGGCGGGATATCACAATCGATTAACCTCATAGGTGCCCAACAAGAATTATCAGGCAATTTAAGCCTCAATTTTTCTTAAAACTGTCTGTTGATTGACCAACTTTCGCCATAATCTCACACAACACGGCGACAAATTTTAGTCCGTGCTCGGAATTTACCGCGCGCGTTAAAGTTTATTGTTAGAAAGGCTAACTTATGAATATTAAATCACTTGCAGCGGCTGCATGCTTGTTGGCAGCGACATCCGCAGCCAGCTTTGCGGCAACGCTCACAGCAACCAGCACAGTTCCAACTGCCACGTCGTGGAGCGCCGAGTTTGATGACTTGGATAACAATGGCTTGTTTTCCGTATCTGAGATGACATCAATGACGAGCTTCCAGTTCGGCGTAAATGAATACGTTACCATAATTGCCAACCCAGAAATCGCTGGTATTTCTATCGAAGACAATTTGGATACTTTCGCTTTAGGTGGGGCCCCAGTTTGGATCTTCGAATTAACAACTACCGGAGGTTTTATTGGTATTAACCATGCAAATTGGACTTATGAAATTACCGGCCTATCAGCAGTTCCGCTGCCAGCAGGTGGGCTGCTCTTGCTGACCGGTTTGGCGGGCGTTGCGGGCCTTAAGCGCCGCAAGAAACAAGCCGCTTAGCGCAAATCGAACGGCCAAACGTTTTGCAGCCTTTGCGCTGCAAGATCTGAGCCTTAAGTCAAGCGGCGCGGAGGTGATCTCCGGGCCGCTTTTCCTTTGTTAGGAAATGCTGGACGTTTCAATTGGCAGCTCCGCGCCAAAGCCACAGTCTTATGCGCGCGGCTCTTGGCCAATTTTGGGGTTCTTAAGAGCTCCGCAAATCCGCAATCAGCCGATCAAGATCACCGCCCAACCTATCAAGCCGCGCCTGTATCTCTTGCCGCTCAGACAGCAACATATTGATGCCCTCAATCACGATATTGAAAAACAAAGGCCGCCCCCGGCTGTCTTCAATATGAAAATCAACCCGAAACGGCGACTGCCCGCGCAGGTTTGCCACGGTCTCAACCTCGACCCCGCGCGGCAGATCACGCGCCGTGACCACAACAACTTCGCCGCCAATAAACTCGCGGAAGCGGCGCCCATAGAGGCGGCTGATATAGACCTTATAGGCCGCCGTGAAGTTGCGCAGCTGCGCGGCAGAAGCGCGGCGGCGTTCAACACCCAGCACATAGCCCGCAATCGTCTGCACATCAGAATATTGGTCAAAAATCCGCTCAAAATCATTGAGCATGGCGTTCTCGCCGCGCCCCGATGCAATAACCCTGTTGATCTCGCCAACCAGCGCCTCAACCAGCTGACGCGCCGCCGGGCGCGACACGGCCAAAGCCGGGCTTGCCAGCGCGGTGCCGGTGGCGGCAACACTGGTCGCAATGAAGGTACGACGTGTAAAAGCAAGAGGGCGTGTGGAAGAATCAGTCATTTAGAAATCCTCGAACGGGTCAACAAAAGTATCGGTGTTACCTTCGCCAGCGGTGCCTTCGATACCGAAGCGCCGGTTTTGAAGATAGTAGAGCCGCGCCTGCGCATAGCCGTCGGCGCTGTCATACAGAATACTATCAACCGTGTCGCCAAACACGCCGCGATCAATCACTTGCTCGGCCACACGGGCATAGCCGCCATAGCGCAGCTGTTCGGCGGTGCCGTAGCGGCCCAGCGGGTCAATCACCATATCAACAATCAGCCCGAACGTGTCGCGCTCGGTTGACGGGCCAAAGAACGGCAG
This sequence comes from Paracoccaceae bacterium, assembly GCA_016764835.1. The sequence goes on from JAESRD010000013.1 coordinate 3,259, forward strand.
CTCTTGGTAGGCCCCCTCAGGCACGCCCCAAACCGCCAGTGTTTCGCCAAAATCGGTGCTGTCTTCATAAAGGCCAATCTCACTGGCCACATCAATCAGCCCGCCAAAGCCCAACACGGTGTTAAGCACGAAACGCATCGCATTGGTGCCCGCACCACCGATATCGGCCTGCAAGATGCCGTTGAGCACCATGCCCGGCAGCGCCACATTATCAGAAAAGTTGACCACAGGTTGGCGTATAACCGGCGGCAAAGCCGCAGCAGCTGCACCGGCATCGCGCAAGATCGCCTCATCAAGCGCGAGGTTAAATGCGTGTATCTGGCGGTTTTGCGCCTCATAGGGGTCGTAAACTTCGGTTCCGGGCGGGGCCACGGAACATGCAGATAGCCCAAGCGCAAGCGCGGTGAGCAGGGCAAACGGGGATATGTGGTGTATTTTCAAGTTAACTGACCAAAATGTAGCAACAGGGGTCTCATACCCTATTTAACGGGTTTCTTGCGATCGACAACCTTACCCGGCAATTTGCCGCCACCAAATTGACGTATAGCCGTGAGAAAGACTATTGGCTAAACCCTCTATATATCTCTTTGTGCAAAGATTTTGCGAGCAAAGGCGAGTATCACGTGGCAGGTATACCTAATGGCGATTGATTTGGTGGCAAACGGCAGTGCCGAACTTGCAGCTGTACGCAAGAAAAGTCGGGGGCTTTATTGGTCTGTGGCCCTGTTCAGCTTGTTCGTAAATGCGCTGATGTTGACCGGCCCGCTCTATATGCTCAATGTTTACGACAGGGTGCTTGGCTCTAAGTCACTCGAAACACTCATTTCATTGTCGATCATTGTCGCGTTTCTCTATTCAATGATGGGGCTTTTAGACATTGTGCGCGGTCGGATCATGGGCCGGGTCGCCGCCCGGTTCCAAGCCCAGCTTGACGAGCGCGTGTTCTCCGCTGCCCTGCGC
>JAESRD010000164.1 GCA_016764835.1 Paracoccaceae bacterium
GGTATAGTCGGCATGAATTCTTCTGCCGTGGAATAATAGTCGTATTTTTCGACACGTGTATGAGTATCGAAACGGATTAAAATAATGGAACTTAAGTGGCTTGAGGATTTTCTTTCTCTTTGCGAAACGGGGAATTTTCGCATTTCTTCCGGGTATCGTTGTGTCTCTCAGCCTGCTTTTAGCAGACGTATCAAATCACTGGAGGGCTGGGTTGGTGCAGAGCTGATCGATCGATCCCCAGAAGGCCGACAGGCCGGGGGACTTCTGCTCGATCATCAGGAAGTACACAAGCACAACGATGGGCAGAAGATAGTACAGCCCTGTCTTGTAGATTTCGCCAACAACGGGCAGCTCAATCTCTTCGGCGTTTGGATCATCAGGCTCAAGATCGGGCATCTTGGATGCCAGAAACAGCAGCCCGACATAGGCTGCAAAAACCAGCAATGCCAGAAGCCAGCTAGAGTTTGGCATAACGGATGTGATCATCGCCACTGGGTATTTGACCCCGTAGCAAAGGAGCGCAAAGCCAGCAAAGAAACCGGCCATGCCGCCAACGGTTTTACCCATGGAAACAACACGGTTGCCAATGACGGGCATGTTGCGTTTCACGGCTTCGAGGTGAACGATATAAACCAGCGCGATATAAGAGATCGTCGCGGGCAAGAAGGCATGGGTGATCACCTCGACATAGGAAATGCCGACATATTCAACCATCAGGAAGGCGGCCGCACCCATAACCGGGGGCATGATCTGGCCGTTAACCGATGAGGCAACTTCAACAGCACCGGCCTGCTCAGCCGTAAAGCCAACGCGCCGCATCAGCGGAATGGTGAATGTGCCGGTGGTCACAACATTGGCGATGGAGGAGCCAGAGATAAGACCGGTTGCGGCAGAGCCAACAACAGCCGCTTTAGCCGGGCCGCCTTTAAGGTGACCAAGTGCGCCAAACGCCATTTTGATGAAGTAATTACCTGCGCCGGCTTTATCGAGCAGCGAGCCGAAGAGCACGAACAGGAACACGAACTTGGTGGACACACCAAGGGCGATGCCAAACACACCTTCAGAGGTGATCCACATATGGCTCATGGCTTTCTTCAGCGATGCGCCTTTCCAACGGATCACGTCGGGGATGATCTCAGACGAGCCATAGAAAACATAGAGCAGGAAGATCACGGCGATAATGGCCATTGCTGGGCCAAGCGCGCGGCGCGCACCTTCAAACAGCAAGATCAGCCCGGCAAGGGCAAACCACTTGTCCATATTATCGGCCAGACCGCCAGAATTGACGATCTTCTCATAGAAGATATAGCCGTATAGGGCGATGAAAACGCCGACAATTCCCATGATCCAATCATGGATTGGGATATAGTTGCGCGGGCTTGATTTCAGCATTGGATAGGCCATGAAGGCCAGAAAAATAGCAAATGCCAGATGGATCTGGCGTGAATTATTGATAATTGAACCGGTCAGCAACGTGTACTGAAGCGGTGAGGCAAGGATAACTTGGAAAACGGCCCAGATGATCGCGACAAACGCGATAAATGTTCCCACATTTCCAGTCGGGTTGCGAGCGCCGGCATCAGCTGAGGATACCATATCCTGCAGTTCTGCCTCGCTTAGCCCTTGCCCAGTTTCCTGGTTCTCGGCCATTTGTTCTCTCCCTAAAACGCTGCCGCATTTTTTGCAGCTTATTCGCTTTTAAAAAATTTGGTGAGAGGGGCGGCGGACCGCCCCTCCATTTTAATGTGCTGGTTTACTCGATCCAGCCTTGCTCACGGTAATATTTAGCAGCGCCGTCATGCAGCGGAGCTGAAAGACCGGCAGTTGCCATCTCGCGTGGGTCAAGGTTGGCGAATGCAGGGTGCAAACGCTTGAAATCGTCGAAGTTGTCAAACACAGCTGAGACGATAACGTAGACAGCCTCTTCAGACACGGCTGTTGAGGTCACGAAAGTTGCACCAACACCAAATGTTGGAACTTCGTTGTCATTGCCGCGGTACATGCCGCCGGGAATGGTTGCCGAACGGTAGTAGGAATTGTCGGCAATCAGGGCATCGATCACGGGGCCATCAACAGGCACCAAGATGCTATCACAAGCTGTGGTTGCTTCTTGGATAGAGCCGGATGGGTGGCCAACAGTGTAGATCATCACGTCAATCTGGTTGTCGCAAAGTGCGGCAGACTGCTCGGAGGCTTTCAGCTCTGATGCCAGAGCGAAGTCGTCCACTGTCCAGCCCATTGCTTCCATGACAACTTCTGTTGTGCCACGTGCGCCGGAACCGGGGTTGCCGATATTGACACGCATGCCGACGAGGTCCGCAAATGTTGTAACGCCGCTATCGGCGCGGGCCACAACGGTAAAGGGCTCAGGATGGATCGAGAACACCGCGCGCAGCTCTTCAAACGGGCCAGCTTCTTCAAAACGCGATGTGCCGTTATAGGCGTGGTACTGCCAGTCAGACTGGGCCACACCAAATTCCAACTCACCTTCGCGGATTGTGTTGATGTTGTATACCGAACCACCAGTGGATTCGACCGAGCAACGAATGCCGTGCTCACGACGGCCTTGGTTTACCAAGCGGCAGATTGCGCCGCCAGTTGGGTAATACACACCCGTGACGCCACCAGTACCGATGGTGATAAACTCTTCGGCCATGGCCGCAGGTGCCATCAGCGCTACAACTGCCGCGGAAGCCGCTGCTAGTTTCACTTTGTTAAACATCTATTTCTCCCTGTTGATGTTTGCTCTTTTTGTTACGTCCGCTGCGAAGACGCTTGCAGAATCTGGTGCTCAGGTATTCATGCGCAGCAAAATAACCTGTTCCTTCCCCCGCCAGGGCGCATGAGCATGCCCGTTTGCATGCTACGCGCGGCGGTGCTCCAAATTGCAATATGCAAGCGTCACATTCCAGCAGAGGCGTTGTCAACGGATGATTCAGATGTACTACTTCCTTAACAGGTAACCGGAATTGGAATTCACTATGTCGAATGTTTTCCCGAGGCACAGTCAGGCCAATATGTTAGAGGCCGTTCGCGGCGAAGGCGTCTATCTTTTTGACGCGAAAGGGCGGCGTTACTTAGATGGCTCAGGCGGGGCGGCGGTTTCTTGTCTTGGCCATGGCGATGCCGATATTATTGCCGCGATCAGCAAGCAGGCCGAAAAATTGGCCTATGCACATACCAGTTTTTTCACGTCGGCCCCGGCCGAAGAGCTGGCGGCCCGGTTGATTGAGGCCGCCCCCGGCGCGCTGTCGCGGGTCTATTTGGTCTCGGGCGGGTCGGAGGCTGTTGAGGCGGCGCTGAAGCTGGCGCGGCAATATTTTGTCGAGATCGGTCAGCCGGGGCGGCACAAGTTTATTGCCCGCAAACAGAGCTATCATGGCAATACTTTGGGCGCGCTGGCCACGGGTGGCAACGAATGGCGCCGGGCGCAATTTGCGCCGCTGATGGTCGAGACCGCGCATATTTCCCCCTGCTACGCGTATCGTGGGCAGGCCGACGGGCAGAGCGCTTATGATTACGGCCAAGCCGTGGCCAATGAGCTGGAGGCAGAGTTGCTGCGGCTTGGCCCCGAGAGCGTGATCGGCTTCGTCGCCGAGCCGGTTGTTGGGGCGACTTTGGGCGCTGTGCCGGCGGTCGAGGGCTACTTCAAACGGATCAGAGAGATTTGCGACCAGTACGGCATATTGCTGATCCTTGATGAGGTTATGTGTGGCATGGGCCGCACCGGCACGTTGTTTGCGCATGAGCATGATGGCATCACCGCCGATATTGTCACCATCGCCAAAGGTTTGGGCGCGGGCTATCAGCCGATTGGGGCCATGCTTTGCACTTCTGATATTTATGATGCGGTTGCCCAAGGCAGCGGGTTTTTTCAACATGGCCACACCTATATTGGCCACCCGATTGCCTGTGCGGCTGCTAATGCCGTTGTCAGCAAGCTAACCGGCGGGCTAGCGGCCCGCTCTGGCATAATGGGCGCACAGCTGATGGCGGCGCTCAATGACGCGTTTGGCGCTCATCCTAATATTGGCGATATACGCGGGCGCGGTCTGTTCATTGGGCTTGAAATCGTTGAAGACCGCGCCACCAAAAAACCGTTTGCGGCCGAACGGGCGGTACACAAACAGCTCAAGCGCGCGGCGTTTGAGGCGGGCCTGCTGTGCTACCCAATGGGCGGCACAGTTGACGGTAAAAGCGGCGATCATATCTTGCTGGCGCCGCCGTTTATCATCAGCGAAGCGCATATTGATGAGATCATTTCAAAGCTGAAACAAGCGCTTGATGTGGTTTTGCCAGCCGGGGCTGCGTGAAATACTTGGCCAGCATATTGCAAAAGGCACCGCCGCCGCTCAGTGTCAAACCAAACCGCTGCTAACGAAGGACAGCCAATGGAACTTAGCGACGAAATTATCATCAAAGCCCCGCGCCAGCTGGTGTTTGATGCGCTCAACGACCCCGAAATTCTGAAAGATTGCATTCCGGGCTGCGAAGAGCTGATCAAGGTCTCGGATACCGAGTTGGAGGCGAAAGTCGTGCTGAAAATCGGCCCGGTTAAGGCCAAGTTCAGTGGCAAGGTGACGCTCGACCCTGAAAAGCCGCCGGAGCGGTTTTCGCTGACCGGCGAAGGCTCGGGCGGGGCGGCGGGTTTTGCCAAGGGCGGTGCGGTTGTTGAGCTAGAAGAACACGAAGACGGCACGCTTTTGCGCTACGAGGCCAAGGCGGCAATCGGCGGTAAACTGGCGCAACTTGGCAGTCGGCTGGTGCAAGGCACGGCCAAAAAGCTGGCGGGCAAGTTTTTCAAAAGCTTCGCCGAGCGGGTGCAGGGCGACGAGACGAGCTAACCGAGCCTATGGCGGATTTGCGAAAACCTTCGCAAATCCGCCCGCCCGGCA
>JAESRD010000014.1 GCA_016764835.1 Paracoccaceae bacterium
AACTGAACCGCCGCCGCAAGGCACGCGACGGCAAGACTCGCCTGCTCAGCCTGACCGAGCCTGATGAGGCAGCACTGCTTTCAGCCCGGCTTCACCCGCAAATGTTCACCTTCGCCGACCAGATCATGATCACTACCGGCTTCACGTTGCGCGCCTGCCTGCCGCTTCTCGGCCGCGATCCCCCCGCGGCCACTTTCGCCAATGACCGCGCAGGCCTCACCGCCCGCATTGGCTGGGCCCGCGCAAAGATTTCAGTGCTCCGCCCTGCCGATTTTGCCGGTGCCGATGTGCGGATCATCAGCCACCAAGCCGGGCAGGCCGATCTTGAGCAAAGAGGCAGTGACTATCTCAACCTCTTCGCCCTGCCAAATATGTGGTTCCACCTCTCCATGGCCTTTGCCATTTTGCGCGCCCAAAGTATCAAAGTCGGCAAGGCTGACTTTGACGGTCTGCACGTCTATGCGCCCGGCTTCAGCTGGGAATAGCCGGCCCACCATGCGGCCCAAATCATAGGCCGCGATCCGCTCAAATCTGTGCCAAGGTTTGACTATACAACAAAAGTTGCCTCCTTTGGTGCAAGCAACAAAATGGTGGGTGCAAAATCTCGAACGATCAGAGCATAAAAGCAAAAGGCGGTGCAAAATGAGCTTTAGCCCGATCATCGCTGCGACCCGTTTTGGCACCGGTCTTTCGCCCCATATCGCGCCACCGACATCGGTCGCATCTATGTTGGCCCTGCTGACAGGCCCCGACACCGCTGCAATCCGCGTGCCCATCACTGGCTTTTGGCGAGCCGAACCGAAGCTGGTCGATTTGCGCAACCTGCGCCGCGCCGAAGTCGCCGCCCGCAACACAGCCGGTCACCAAGCATCTCGCGAAGCCGTGCGCGACGCAGTGCTCATTGGCCGCCAATCTCAACTCGACGATTACATGGCCATGCTCACCCGTGGTGCCACCACAAGCGACGGGCTGCGCGAGCGTCTGGCCGCCTTTTGGGCTGACCATTTTACCGTGCGGGCCAAGAACCAGTTCACCCGCCATCTCGTTGGTCCCTATGTCGAATCTGCCATTCGCCCCGTCATGACTGGCTCGTTTGAGACGCTGCTTAAAACGGCAGTGCTGCATCCGATGATGATCGACTATCTCGACCAGTCCCGCTCAATCGGCCCGCAAAGCTATGTGGCGCAAAACTCTGGTGGTGGGCTAAACGAAAACCTCGCCCGCGAGCTGATGGAGCTGCACACGCTCGGCGTAGACGGCCCCTATGCGCAAGCCGATGTGCGCGAACTGGCCGAGCTGCTGACCGGGTTATTTTGGAATCCAGACCGGTTGCTCGAATATTTGCCCCGCCGGGCCGAGCCGGGGGCAGAGACCGTGCTGGGCCAAACTTTTAGCGCTCAGCCAGAAATGGAAGCGGTCGAGGCGGCGCTTTCAGCACTGGCGGCACATCCGGCCACCGGCTGGCATATTTGCACAAAACTCGCCGTGCACTTTGTTTCCGACACACCCGCGCCCGCGCTGATTGTTGCCATGGTGGCGCGGTGGAACGAGACGAAAGGCAACCTGCTCGCCGTCTATGAGGCAATGCTGACCCACCCGGATGCCTGGCACGACACGCCAGAAAAGGTAAAGCCTCCCGTGGCTTACATCATGTCGTCCCTGCGCGCCTTGGGCTTGGGCTCTGAACTTGCCGCCCTTGATCCCGCCCTGCAAACCCGCCATTTGCTCAGCCCTTTGCGGGTTATGGGCCAAGCATGGGAGCGCCCAACCGGTCCAGACGGTTGGCCAGAAGCGGCGCAGGCATGGATTACGCCGCAGTTCTTGGCCGGGCGGATCAACTGGGCCATGATCGTGCCGCATCATTTGATGACGCCGCTGCCTGACCCGCGCGCCTTTGTCTACGATGCATTGGGGCCAATGCCACCCGACGACACGGTGTTTGCCGCCCGCGCAGCAGGGACCCGTGCCGTCGGCATCGGCGTTGTACTGGCCTCATCAGCGTTTCAGCGGAGGTGATATGAAACGACGACATTTCTTGCAAAACGGTCTGGCACTGGGCTGCTCAGCGGCGGCCAGCCCGCTGATGACCCCGGTGGTATTTGCCGCCGCACCCACAAATAACCGCCTGGTTGTGGTGCTCTTGCGCGGCGCGATGGACGGGTTAGACGCCGTGCGCCCGATAGGTGACCGTGATTGGGCCAGTTTGCGCCCAACCCGCACAGACGAGACCACACTCCATGATCCATCTGGATTCTTCGGGCTTAATCAGGGGCTTGATGCGCTGGCCCCGCTTTGGCACGCTGGTGAGCTGGCCGCTGTTCACGCCGTATCAACCCCGTACCGCGACCGGCGCAGCCACTTTGATGGCCAAGACCTGCTGGAAGCTGGCCTCAGCGCGGTTGATAGCGCGGGCCATGGCGGCTGGCTCAACCGCTTGTTGCAGGTCATGCCCGGCGCATCATCTGATACCGCCTATGCGATTGGCCGCGAAAGGCTACTGATCTTGGCCGGTGAGGCGCAAATATCGAGCTGGTCACCCGATGCGCGGCTCAACCTGTCAGCCCAAGCCCGGCATTTGCTAGAGGTCGTCCAGCATGATGATCCGCTGTTTCGCGATACTCTGGCCGAGGCGATTGAGATTGCGGCCGACGTGGCCGATGGGCCGAGGATGGGGCAGGGCGCGTTTAACGGCGACCATGCGCGTTTGGCCGAGTTTGCCGCCAACAGGCTAAGCCAAGAGGCGCGGATTGCCAGTTTTTCGCTGGCCGGATGGGACACGCATGCGCACCAAGACCGGGCCTTGCCGACAGCGCTTGGGCGGTTGAGCGAGGTGATTTTGACGCTAAAATCCGGGCTGGGGCCGCATTGGGCCAACACGGCGGTGATTTGTATCACTGAGTTTGGCCGCACGGCCCGGCTTAACGGCACAGGCGGTACCGATCATGGCACAGGCGGCGCAATGCTCTGCGCTGGTGGCGCTCTGCACGGCGGCCGGGTGCTTGGCCAATGGCCGGGGCTGGCTGAGGCCACGCTTTATGCGCAGCGCGACCTGATGCCCACGCGCGACCTGCGGGCGCATGTGGGCTGGGTAATCCGCGGGCTGTTTGGCACCAGCATTGCCGATATCGACCGGAATGACTGGCGCAGGCTGGCTGGACTCAGCAACCCGTTCCTCCGCTATGAATTTTTCCAGGCGCTCGAGACTTCAAAATGCACGACGGAGGTGACCGGCTGGGCTCCAAGTCACCTGGTTTTCCGGAAAGCTGGCAGAGTCGTTGGCATTGCGCCGGCTTTCCTTAAAAACCACTCCATGGGCGAATATGTTTTCGACTGGGCCTGGGCCGATGCCTATCAACGCCATGGTCTTGATTACTATCCGAAACTGTTGATCGCCATACCCTTCACACCCTCTGCGGGTCCCCGACTTTTGCTGGAACCGGAGCTACGACAACA
>JAESRD010000165.1 GCA_016764835.1 Paracoccaceae bacterium
GCTGAAATGGCCGACGAACATGCGACGGAAGACAGCCATGAGGCCGCGCCAATGGCCGACGCACCCGCCGAGATGCCGGCCGAAACCGAGATGACCGGCCATATAACCGCCCAATCGGTTGTCGCCACCTATAACGGCACCCCAATCACCCTTGGCCAAATGATCATCACCGCCAGCCAGCTACCGCCGCAATATCAGCAGCTGCCACCAGATGTTCTGTTCACTGGTGTTCTGGACCAGCTGATCCAACAGCAAGCACTAGCCGATACCGTTGGCCATGACCCACTGCGCGTTACCATCGCCCTTGAGAACGAGCGCCGCGCCCTGCTCGCCGGTGAAGCGGTTGATGCTATCATGCAGGCCGCCGTTAATGATGATGCCGTGGCCTCCGCCTATGCCTCTGCCTTTGCCAGCGCCGCCCCAGTTATCGAATATAACGCCTCGCATGTGTTGGTCGCCACCCAAGAAGAAGCCATGGCCGTGATCCACCGCCTTGATGCCGGTGAAGCCTTTGCCGACCTCGCCCGCGAGCTGTCATCTGACCCCGGCTCTGGCACCAATGGCGGCAATCTGGGCTGGTTCGCCGCTGGCATGATGGTTGAACCCTTCCAAAACGCTGTCTCCATGCTTGATGTCGGCGCGGTCTCTGTGCCGATTGAGACCCAGTTTGGCTGGCATGTCATCATGCTTGATGACACCCGCGAGCAGCAGCCACCCGCCCTTGATGAGATCCGCGGCGAGATCATCAGCCAGCTGCAACAAGACGCGCTGGAGCAGCATCTTGCAGATCTGACAAAAGCGGCACAGATCATCCGCCCCGAACCCGGCGCGTTTGACCCGGCTCTGCTGAGCGACCTGACCCTGTTGCAGGAATAAGCACAATGAAGACCTCGCCCCTCGCGCCTGCAAGCTTTCCGGCGCTTCCTGAAGTTGCGGGCCTACGGCTCGCAACAACCGCCGCACAGATCAGCAATAGCGCCAGCTATCATGGCCGCTCAAACCTGATGTTGGCCACGCTATGCGCGGGCACAACAGTGGCCGGGGTTTTCACCCGCTCGGCAACGCGCTCGGCGGCGGTGCTTGATTGCCAAAGCAAAATCGGCGGGCCACCTGTTGGCCCGGCAGCGATTTTGGTCAATGCTGGCAATGCCAATGCGTTTACCGGCGGCAAGGGCACTGCATCGGTCGCCCGGCTTTGCACGGGCGTGGCCGACACGCTGGGCATCAGCGCCGCCCGCGTCTTTACCGCCTCAACCGGGGTGATTGGCGAGGCCCTGCCAGATGAGCAGATCACCGCCAAGCTGGCCGACCTCAAAGCAGGCCTCAGCCCCTCAGAGCTGCCCGCCGCCGCCCGCGCCATCAGAACCACCGATACTTTTGCCAAAGGCGCCAGCGCCACGCCAATGGTCAACGGCCACAAGATCACTATCTCCGGCATCGCCAAAGGCTCTGGCATGATTGCGCCGGACATGGCCACCATGCTTGTCTATATTTTTACTGACGCTGCCTATGAGCAAGCCGCCCTGCAAGCACTGGCCAAGGCCACCGTTGACCGCACCTTCAACTGCATCACCGTCGATAGCGACACGTCAACATCTGACACCTTGCTGCTGGCCGCCACCGGCGCCAGCGGTGTTGATGCCACCGGCAATGCGGCTTTCAGCGACGCCCTGCACGCGGTCATGCTTGACCTCGCCCACCAAGTGGTGCGCGACGGTGAAGGGGCGACCAAGTTTATCGAAGTCCGCGTCACCGGGGCGCAAAACGACGAAGATGCCCGCAAAGTCGCAGGCTCTATCGCCAACTCACCGCTGGTCAAAACAGCCATTGCCGGTGAAGATCCAAACTGGGGCCGCGTGGTTATGGCCATCGGCAAGGCCGGGGCGCAGGCAGATCGCGACCTGATCAAAATTCACTTCGGCGATATTTTGGTGGCCGAAAACGGCTGGGTCGCACCCGGCTATTCTGAAGACGCTGGCGCCGCCTATATGCAGCGCCAATATATCGACATCGCCGTCGATCTCGGCCTCGACAACGGCCAAGCCACATTTTGGACCTGCGACCTGACGCATGGTTATATTACCATCAATGCCGATTACCGTTCCTAACCCCGTGCGCATCGTCATGGTCAGCGCTGTGGCGCTGATTGATGCCGATAGCCGCGTGCTGCTGGCCCAGCGTCCGCCGGGCAAAGCTATGGCCGGGTTGTGGGAGTTCCCCGGCGGCAAGATAGAGCCGGGTGAAACCCCAGAGGCCGCCCTCATCCGAGAGCTGGACGAAGAGCTGGGCATTGAGACATGGGACAGTTGCCTCGCGCCGTTGACATTTGCCAGCCATAGCTATGACGATTTTCACCTGCTCATGCCGCTCTTCGCCTGCCGCCGGTGGGGCGGCACGCCGCGCGCCCGTGAAGGCCAAGTGCTCAAATGGGTGCGGGTGAATCAGATGCGAAATTACCCCATGCCTGCGGCAGATATTCCGCTTGTTGCCGCTCTACGTGACTGGCTTTAACCGCTCAAACCCGATTCTTCGGCCAGATATTCGCGGGCCGAGACGGCTAACTTGGCCAAATTGTGGGAAAAACACGACAATCTTCCCCCATTCGACCATTCTTTTCAATTATTCTAAAAATTAAGCAAAAATTTGCTTTTTATTATTATTCGTTAAGCTAGTCTCTTAAGTGCACTCGATATAAGGGGGAATTTCGGATGCTGAGGACAATCGTAGTTGGGAGCTGCGTTTTGGTGCAAGGTTTACTGGTAAAAAAGCTCGACAACGGAAAAATAGTAATTCGCGTCGATGGACGCTGTATTGAGGGGAACCCGGTCAGTCCGATGGCTTAAAATAGCCAACTGACCCAAACACCCGCGTTACAAACAAAAGGGGCTGGCAAATCTGCCAGCCCCTTTTGCATTTTCCGTATCTAAAGACCGATCAGAGCGAACGCTCAACAGTCTCACGCTCGAAGATCTCGATGACATCACCATCGCGAATGTCGTCGTAGTTCTCAAACGCCATACCGCGCTCTTGGCCGGACTGTACCTCTGGCACCTCGTCCTTAAAGCGTTTGAGCGTTTTCAGCGTGCCTTCATGGATCACCACATTGTCACGCAGCAGCCGCACACCAGCAGAGCGGCGCGCCACCCCTTCGGTGACAAGACAGCCAGCAACTTTGCCAACGCCCGTGACCTTGAACACTTCTTTGATATTCGCGTAGCCGATAAAACTTTCGCGGATCTCATCGCTGAGCAGACCAGAAGCGGCGGCTTTCACATCATCAACCAGATCGTAGATCACGCTATAATAGCGGATCTCGACACCCTTTTGGTTCGCGGCATTTCGCGCCGAGGCATTTGCCCGGACGTTAAAGCCAAGAACCGGGGCACCCGAAGCTTCTGCAAGACCAATATCGCTCTCAGTAATGGCACCAACACCTGAATGCAGCACGCGCACACGTACCTCATCATTGCCGATTTTCTCCATCGCCTGAATAATCGCCTCAGCCGAGCCCTGAACATCTGCCTTCATCAAAATCGGCAGCTCAGAGACACTTTCATCGTCCTTCGCCTTGGCCATCAGTTGCTCAAGCGTTGTTGCTGCACCAGCCGCTGCGCGCTTCTCTTTCGAGACGCTCTCACGGTAATCGGCGATCTCACGCGCTTGGGCTTCTGTATCAACAACGTTGAGCACATCACCGGCTTCTGGCGTGCCGTTAAGGCCCAGCACTTCAACAGGAACAGACGGGCCGGCCTCTTCAATGCGGTTACCAGCTTGGTCGATCAGTGCACGAACCTTGCCCCACTTTTGGCCAACGACAAAGATGTCGCCGCGCTTCAGCGTGCCGTTCTGCACCAGAACCGTGGCCACAGGGCCGCGGCCAACGTCTAGCTTGGCCTCGATCACAGCACCAAGAGCGGCGCGTGTCGGATTAGCTTTCAGGTCAAGAAGTTCAGATTGCAGAGCAATGGCCTCAAGTAAGGTATCAAGCCCCTGCCCGGTCATGGCCGAGACTTCAACATCAAGTACATCGCCAGACATTTTCTCGACAATAACCTCATGCATCAGCAAATCAGTCCGCACCTTATCGGCGTTCGCCGCTGGCACGTCGATCTTGTTGATCGCCACAATCATTGGCACTTTGGCCGCTTTTGCGTGGTTAATCGCCTCAATCGTTTGCGGCATAACGGCGTCATCAGCCGCGACAACCAGCACAACAATATCGGTGACCTGCGCGCCGCGGGCACGCATTGAGGTAAACGCCGCGTGGCCGGGTGTGTCGAGGAATGTCAGCGTGGAGCCATCAGACGCTTCAACCTGATAGGCACCGATATGCTGGGTGATCCCACCCGCCTCACTAGACACAACTTTTGTCTTGCGAATAGCATCAAGCAGCGATGTTTTACCGTGGTCAACATGGCCCATCACTGTAATGATCGGTGGCCGTGAAACCAAGTCTTCGGGCGCGTCGATAACTGCGTCGATCACATCCTCAACATCAGCGTCAGACACACGCACAACTTTGTGGCCAAACTCTTCGATGATCAGCTCGGCAGTATCCGCGTCAATCGTTTGGTTTTGCGTCGCCATGATACCATTATTCATCAGCGACTTCACAACATCAGCCACACGTTCGGCCATACGGTTGGCCAGTTCGCTCACGGTGATCGCTTCAGGCAATTGCACGTCGAGGAAAACCTTCTCACGTATAACAGTGCCGCCCATCGCTTTTTGGCGGGCGCGCTCTTGCTTACGCTTCATCGCGGCCATTGACCGTTGACGACGGCCATCACCATGCAGCGCTTGGTTCAGCGTCAGCTTGCCAGAACGGCGACCATCGTCACCGCCACGGCCGGGCCGGGCTTTTTGCTTGTCGTTACGATCACGGTCAGATGTTTTGCGTGGGCCAGATGGCGCACGTGCGCCAACCGCGCGCTCAGCCGCAGGGCCGTTGGTCGACGGCGACGCCGCTGCCGGAGCAGCTGACTTGGCTTCGGCTTTCGCCTTGGCCGCTGCGACTGCCGCAACTTTGCGCTCTTCTTCGTCGGCTTTCGCCTTGCGTGCCTCTATCCGCTCGCGCTCTTCGCGCTCTTTAGCGACCAATTCTGCACGCCGACGGCCACGCTCTTCTTCGCGTTCCTTTTCTTCGGCTGCACGTTTTGCTGTATCATCCGCTTCGCGGGCACGGGCCAGCACAAGTGCTTTCATCCGGCGCTCAAGCTCGGCATCAGAGATGCCTTTTGGCCGCCGCGAAGGGTCGCCGCCCGGTCTCCCCGGAGAAACCGTACCGGTGGTTAGCGCACCAGGTTTGGGCACCACAACGCGCTTGCGCTTGGTTTCAACAACAACGTTCTTGGTCCGTCCATGGCTGAAGCTCTGCTTCACATTCCCTGGCCGTCCACCAGCTCCACGCAGCCCAAGAGGCTTTTTGCCGTCGGTATCACTCATCTAGCTACTTTGTCCTTCCCGGAGGCACTCTGGCCGCCGTCTTTCTCAGCCTCGTCTTCGCGCAATCCACGAAGCTTGGTGGCATCCTCTACAACACGTTTGCTGAGTCCACCAGATGCGAGCGCGCCATGTATCACACTTTGCCGCCCAAATGCCAAACCCAATTCTTGCGAAGTGAGGATTCCAAAGAATTTCGCCCCTTCCGGGGTCCTCAATTTACCCTTGCCGCGCGCAGAGCCATCTGACGCCTGCATGAGCACTCGTACTCTCTCGTTTATGAGCGACGACTTTACCTTCTCGAACCCGGCAATCGCCAGTCCGGCCTTGCGCGCAAGGGCGATCAGCTCGATCACGCGGCGCAAAAGCTGCCGCTCAACTTCGTCACTCAGGTCATCTCTGACCTGAACCTTGGTCTTAGCCGAGCGGGCAAATTGGCCCTGCCCGGCTTTGTCGATGATCGCGCGGCTGGCGGTTACATACATGCCACGCCCCGGCAACTTGCCCAAAATATCGGGCACAATTTCTCCGTCCGGGCCGACAACAAACCGCACAAGACCGGTTTTTGGCGAAGATTCAGACGTAACAATGCAGCGCCTCTCCGACGCGTCTTCTTGTTTATGACGTCCACCGCGACTCATCTAATACCTCAAAAGCCTGAAGTTCAGGCCTCTGCCTCTGCTTCGTTTGTTTCACTATCTTCGTCTGACACCAGATCATCGGGGTCAACCCAGCCCAGCATTACCCGCGCCGACATCACCATGGTCTGCGCTTCCTCTAGGCTGATCTCAAACTTCTCAAGCAAGCCCTCATCTTTGACCCGCTCGCCGTTTTCAGTGGTCCAACCACCGGCCAGCTCCCAGTCAGCACAAGTAGCAAAATCTTCGATGGTTTTAATGCCATCTTCCGCCAGCGCTTCGATCATTTGCGGCGTCAGGCCAGGGAAGGCGATCAGGCTGTCTTCGACTCCCAGCTCACGCGCCTTGGCAAGAGCGGCTTTATTGGCCGCTTCCAAGTGGTCCTTGGCGCGGGCCTGCAGCTCGCTTGCCGTATCAGCGTCAACACCGTCAATAACCAGCAACTCGTCAACTTCGACATAGGCGACTTCTTCGAGGCTAGAGAACCCTTCGGCAACCAGCAGCTGCGCGAAGAACTCATCAAGATCGAGTGTTTCCATGAACAACTTGGTCCGGGTTTCAAACTCGGCCTGACGGCGCTTGCTCTCTTCTTCCTCGGTCATGATATCAATATCAAGCCCAGTCAGCTGGCTGGCGAGCCGCACGTTTTGGCCACGACGGCCAATGGCAAGGCTCAGCTGCTCTTCTGGCACAACAATCTCTATGCGCTCGGCTTCCTCGTCGAACACAACCTTGGATACTTCAGCGGGCTGCAACGCATTCACCAGGAATGTCGGCACATCTTCGTTCCAAGGAATGATGTCGATCTTCTCACCTTGCAGCTCGTTGACCACGGCCTGAACCCGGCTACCGCGCATACCAACGCAGGCACCAACAGGGTCGATCGAGCTATCATAGGAGATAACGGCAATCTTGGCCCGGCTACCAGGATCACGCGCCACGGCTTTAATCTCGATAATACCTTCGTAAATCTCAGGCACTTCCATCTTGAACAGCTCAGACATAAATTCTGGCGCCGTCCGGCTGAGGAAGATCTGCGGACCACGAATTTCGCGGCGCACATCTTTGATATAGCAACGAATGCGGTCACCGGGGCGATACGCTTCGCGGCCAATCTTGTCATTGCGGCGCAAAATCGCTTCGCCCGCACCGATATCAACAATAAGATTGCCGTACTCTTCGCGCTTGACCAATGCGTTGATGATCGTACCAGCGCGGTCCTTGAACTCTTCGTATTGACGGTCACGCTCGGCTTCGCGGATCTTCTGCAAGATCACCTGTTTGGCGCTCTGTGCTGCAATCCGGCCCAGCTCAACGGGCGGCACTTCTTCGATCAGCTGCTGCCCAACTTCGGGCGCTTCCATATATTCTTTGGCCTGCTCAACAGTGAACTCAGCCTGATAATTTTCGAGCAATTCATCTTCAACAACCGTGCGGATACGGGTGAAGGTCGCCTTGCCGGTTTTACGGTCGATATGCACATGAATGTCCATCTCGGCGCCGTAGCGGCTCTTGGCAGCGCGGGCGAGGCTCTCTTCCATCGCTTCAATCACCAAGCCGGGATCAATCATTTTCTCCCGTGCCACGGCTTCCGCGGTTTGCAGCAGCTCCAGCTGGTTTGCAGATGTGATCGCCATCAGGTTTTCTCCTCGCTCTGGCCCTTTTTAGGGCCCCGTTTTTGGATGTTCTTGTTTTTTTGGGTACTGTCATCAAGGACAGTCTTTATTTCGTCAAACTGTGTCTCATCAATCAGCCCGGCATCTTTGCGCCCGCGCAAAACATTGCGGATCAAATCATCGGTCAGCATCAGCTTGGCGTCGCTCAACCATTCAAACTTCAGACCAATCGTGCCCTCTTCAATCTCAAGCAACACTTCGTCGCCGTTTATCCCGGCCAAAAAGCCGCGAAACCGCCGCCGGCCATCAATCAGCTCAGATGTTTCAATCTTCACCTCATTGCCTTCCCAGCGCTCAAAATCTTTGAGCCGGGTCAGGGGGCGGTCAATACCGGGGCTAGAAACTTCCAGCGCATAAGTATCAAGAATCGGGTCTTCAACATCAAGCGTGGCGCTAATAGCGGTTGAGATCGCCGCACAATCATCAACCTCAATAGAGCCGTCAGGCTTCTGCGCCATGATCTGTAGGGTCTGCTGTTCCTTGCTGGTAAGCAGCCGCACGCGGACCAGCTCATAGCCCATATCCTCAACCACGGGCTGCACAATATCGGCAATCCGGCGGTCTAGCGAGGCTTTGGCAACGAGGTCATTCATAGCGATTTTTAAACCTTGGCAATTAAGCACAAAAAAACGGGCGCGCGGCCCGTTGAAATTCCGGTGGGCGCCGGGGGTGGAAGCCAGCGCGCCGCTGTTAAACCGGGATATAGGCAAAGTCTGGCCCCGGCGCAAGGGCGCAGCGCCAAATTAGCTAATCGGGCCATTAATCGCCGCGCGGAAACCGCTTGTTTGCCTCCAACACATTCAGGTCAAGATGGTTGCGCATGTAGCGCTCTGAGGCTTTGCGTAGCGGCTGATAATCCCACGGATAATAGTCGCCGTTGCGCAGGGCGGCGTAAACCACCAAGCGCCGGGCTTGGCTCTCGCGGATCGCCGCATCAAACTGGGCAATGTCCCACCGCGCATGCACTTTTTGCATGAACCCGGCCACCAACGCCTCATGCGCCGGATCATCGGCCAAGTTCACCCGCTCACCGGGGTCTTGGGCCAGATTATACAGCTGCGGCGGATCAAGCGTGCAATGGTTGAACTTCCAACAGCCCTCGCGGATAGAGACCAAAGGCGCATAAGACGCCTCGGCCGCATATTCCATATAGACCGGGGCGCTGCGCTCATCTGCGCCCTCCATCAGCGGCCGCACACTTTGACCATCAGTCCAAGGCTTAATCTCGCTCAGATCAATCCCCGCAAGGTCAGCCAAGGTTGGCACAACATCCAGCAGCGACACCGGCGTGGCGACTGACCGGCCCGCCTGCCCCGGCAACGCCACCATCAGCGGCACCCGCGCCGAACCCTCAAAGAAGCTCATCTTAAACCACAAGCCGCGCTCGCCCAGCATGTCACCATGATCCGAGCAGAAGATAATGATCGTGTCATCCTGCATGCGGACATCTTCCAGCACAGACATGATCTGCCCGATATTGTCATCAACATAAGAAATGTTGGCAAAGTAAGCACGGCGCGAGCGGGCGATATTATCATCGCTGATGGTAAAGTTACGCCAGTCATTCGCGTCAAAAATACGTTTGCTATGCGCGTCATGCTCGGCGTATTCCATCCCCTCAGCCACGTAATGCGCCGAGGTCTCCGGGTACATATCCCAAAACTTCTTGCGCGCTACATAGGGGTCATGTGGATGCGTAAAGCTCACCGTCAGGCAGAGCGGCGCACCGTCTTCTCGCCGCGCATGTTCATACAGCGCCAGCTTGGCTTGATGCGTCACGTCATCATCATATTCGAGCTGGTTCGAGGTTTCGGCCACGCCCGCCCCAGTGACCGAGCCCATATTGTGATACCACCAATCTATCCGCTCGCCGGGTTTGCGGTAATCTGGTGTCCAGCCAAAATCAGCCGGATAAACATCGGTGGTCAGGCGCTGCTCAAACCCGTGCAGCTGGTCCGGCCCAACAAAGTGCATTTTGCCAGACAGCACAGTGCTGTAACCAGCGCGGCGCAGATGGTGCGCATAGGTTGGAATATCAGAGCTGAACTCAGCCGCATTGTCATAAACCCGTGTCCGCGACGGTAACTGACCCGACATAAAAGATGCCCGAGACGGCGCACAAAGCGGGCTGGCGCAATAGGCGTTTTGAAACCGCGTGGCCCGAGCGGCCAATTTGCGCAGGTTCGGCACCTGCAAAAACGCAGCCGGCCCATCAGGAAACAGCGTTCCGTTTAGTTGATCAACCATAAATATCAATATGTTAGGTTGTTTCACCCTGTTCTCCTTGGCGGTTCTCTTTTGCAGCACTATCAGTGGCACACCTTATGTGAAATGCTTGGCTACGACATCATTCACGATCTAAACTCCCATTTGCAGTGTAAATTCTCTAATGTCTGACAGTAGCAAAACTTATCGCAAGTTCGATCAGAGCCTTTCCGGGCTTTATGTGTTTGAGCAGGTCGCCCAGCACAAAAGCATCACCAAGGCCGCCGCGGCAATGGGCATCACCCAATCCGCCGTTTCGCAAAAAATCCGCGATCTTGAGGCCCGCTTTGGCACCACCCTGTTCACCCGCCTGCACCGTGGCGTCAGCCTAACCGATGATGGCAAAAAACTGCGCGCCAGCACGGCCCCGGCCATAACCCAACTGCTCAGCGCTATCGAGACCTTTGCGCAACGCCGCGCCAAGCCCCGCGTGCGGTTGGCCATGGACTTCGCCTTTGCCAGCTTTTGGTTTCTGCCCCGGCTGCCGCACCTGCGCGCCACCCTTGGCGACGAGATCGACATCCAAGTGCTCACCTCGCAAAGCCCGGCCAGCATCAGCAAACAAGAGCACGATATCCTCATCGATATGCGCGTGGCTAAACCCGGCGACATCCGGCTGTTTGGCGAGCAAATCATCGCCGTGGCCAGCCCGGCCTATCTGCGCGCCCATGGCCCGATCGCAGCACCTGAGGCACTGCAAAACGCCGCCCTGCTGGGCCTAACCGCCCCACAAGGCGCGCATTGGCACAACTGGCCAAGCTGGCTGGGCACGGCAACTGCGCCCGCGAGCATCGATTTCAATAGCTATGATCTGGTGATCCAAGCCGCCCTAGCCGGGCAGGGCATTGCGCTCGGCTGGCTGGGCCTGATCGACGATAAGATGACCAGCGGCGCTTTGGTGCAAGTTACCAATCGCCGTGTCAGCTCTGATATCAGCTATGTGCTGTCACGCCCCTCGCCCAGCAGCCATTCCGGCCTAGGGCTTGTGTATGACTGGATCGCCCAGCAAAGTGGGGCCTAAGCGAACCACCAGCGCTCGATCAGCCGCGCACTGTCCATCTCATAAACATTGCCGACCACTTCGCCATGCGCCAGCTTGGTCGTATGGGCCTGCAAATAGGTGGCATAAAGCGGCGCAACAAGCCGGCCATCAGCCGCCATCAGCCCCTGCATTTCAGAATACATCGCCCCGCGCAGATCACTGTCAAACTCAGAGCGCGCCGCCCTGAGCAGGCTCTGAAACCGCGCGTCCTGCCAAGATGCCTGATAGCCAAGCGCAAACATCCAGTCTTCAGTTGGCCGCCCAGACCATAGGGCCCGGTGCCACGGCGCGCCGTCGCTTGCCGACGCTGCCGAAACAATACCGTCGCCGCCCGAGGCCGCCGAAATAAACTGTTCAACCTCAGCCTGCCCCAGCCCAGCGCCGCGCAACAAAACCCGCGCTTTGTCAGGGTCGTAATTGGCCTGCGCTATTTGCGGGTCATAATATTGGTTGGCCGGACCGATCGGGTGATCATTGGCCACAGCGCCGTGGCCCAGCAGCAGCGCGTCTAACATTTGCGGCCGGTTGACTGCATGTTTCAACGCCTGTTGCAGCGCCGGGTTCGTAGCCACCAAGCTCCAATGCCGGTTGCCCACCACCTCACTCACCGCCAGCCCGCGCTTGGTCGCCAACTGTGCTACCATCTGCGGCGGCACGCCGCTCACGGCATCAATCCGGCCCTCGCTCAGCGCCGCCATCCGCGCCTTATCATCATTGAGGGCAATGACTTCAACACTGTCAAACCAGCCAGCACCACCGTCTTTATAATGGCCATCAACACGGGCAAGCAGCGCCCGCTGCCCCGGCACAAAATCATCAACCCGGTAAAGCCCGGTGCCGATCCCCGCCGCCATCGCCCCGGCAATGTCACCATGCGGATAGATTTGCAGATGGTAATCCGCCATCAAAAACGGAAAATCCGCCTGCGGGGCCTCAAGCACAAACGCGACCTGATGGTCACCTAGCCGTTTCATTTGCAATATGGGTGCGACAAGCGGCGCTGCTGGCGAGGCGTTGCCGCTATGCAGAGCCAGCGACGCAATCACATCATCAGCCGTAAACGGCGCGCCGTTATGAAAGCGCACATCGCGCCGCAGATTAAACGTCCAAACCGCGGCATCTGGCGAGGCTTCCCAGCTCTCGGCCAGCTCGCCTGTCAGCTGCCCATTGGCAGCGATCTCGGTCAAACAGTCGAATACAGCGCCGTGGCCAATGCATTTCATAAAGCCACCCGCAGGCAGGCGCGCA
>JAESRD010000166.1 GCA_016764835.1 Paracoccaceae bacterium
AGAGCCCGCCATAAGCAGCCCGTCGCCGGTCACAACATAGCGCATTGGCCGCAAGCCAGAGCGGTCTAACCCGCCACAGACCCAGCGGCCATCAGTCATCGCAAGTGCCGCCGGGCCGTCCCACGGCTCCATTACCGCATTGCAATAGGCGTACATGTCTTTCCACGGCTTCGGGATATCCACGGCCGACTTTGACCATGCTTCGGGCACCATCATGGTCTTGGCCATCGGCGCTGAGCGCCCGGCCCGCACCATCATCTCAAACACGGCATCAAGCGCGGCACTGTCAGACGAGCCGGGCAGTACGATCGGTTTAATATCGTCAGCCTTGTCACCAAACGTGGCACTGGCCATGCGGATTTCATGGCTTTTCATCCAGTTAAGGTTGCCCTTAAGCGTGTTAATCTCGCCGTTATGCGCGAGCATCCGAAACGGCTGCGCTAGCCACCATTGCGGAAACGTATTGGTCGAATAGCGCTGGTGATACAGCGCAAAGGCGCTCGTAAACCGCTCATCAAGCAGGTCCGGGAAGAACTCAGCCACCTGTTCGGCCAGCATCATGCCTTTGTAGATAATCGACCGACAGGACAGGCTGGCAATATAAAGCGCGCCAATGCCCGCCGCCGCTGCGGCTTTCTCTATCCGACGGCGAATAATATACAGCTCGCGCTCAAACTCGACACGGTCCGTGCCCTTTTCACAGCGGATCAAGATCTGTTCAATCTCAGGCCGGGTCGCATTGGCCTTCTCCCCCAGAACGCCCACATTTACTGGCACATGACGCCAGCCATAAATGTAGTGGCCCATGCGCAGAACTTCGGTCTCAACGATCGTGCGGCAGGTCTCTTGCGCGCCAAAATCTGTGCGCGGCAAGAACACTTGGCCAACGGCAATCAGCTTGTCATCGGCGGGCTCATGGCCCGTGCGCCGCACTTGGTCATAGAAAAACGGCACAGGGATTTGCACGTGAATACCAGCGCCGTCGCCGGTTTTACCGTCGGCATCAACCGCACCACGGTGCCAGATCGCCTTGAGCGCCTCGATGCCTTTTTCAACGACATCGCGTGTTGGCTTGCCATCAATGGCCACCACAAACCCAACCCCGCAAGACGAACGTTCGTCTTCGTCACGGTACAGCCCGTTCTCAGCCATCCACTGGCGTTTGGCGGTTTCAGCAGCAACCCAGTTTTCATCATAGGTGGTCATTTAGTCGTCTCCTTCTGGGTCGGTTATTCCATAGCTAGCAAGGGCTTCGGCCCTCGTCTGGCGCAAATGATCACCAGCAAAGGCAAAGCCCGCTGGTTTGTGGTCGATGTATATTTCTTTGGTGACGGTAAGCCCGGCAGCGTCTTCGAACAGCCCGGCGCAAAGCTCATAGCTTTCGTGCTCGCCCGCCTTGAGGTGATACCAAAGCGACGAGCCGCATGTGCCGCAAAAGCCGCGCTCGGCCCAGTCTGACGAGGCAAAGTTCTGCACCGGGCCGCCGTAGCGCAGGTCATCTGGCTTGACCGACAAACACACCAGCGCCGAGCCAACCCAACGGCGGCACATTTCGCAATGACACACGTGTAGCTCGCCACCATGCGCGGCAACATCAAGCGTGACCGCGCCGCAAAGGCAGTGGCCGTGGAGGGGGGGCGTGCTCATGGGCTGGGTGCCTCTTTGGACAGAGTTGGGGCGCAGATTGTGTCGAGGTCGGTTGAGAAGAAACCGGACTCACCGAGCCAGATAAATTGCTGCGGCGTCGCTTGGTCATCCTCGGTTGCGTCTTGGCTGATCGCGATACTATCGCCCAGAATAATCATCATGGTTGCCGGATCGACAAAGATCTCGCCATCCAGACTAATCGGGCTCGGCGGCACAGTTTGCAGAATGGCGGCCAAAGTGACCGTGCCCGTCAGCAGAGAAACCCCGTCGATCACCACGCGGCCACCATCCAAAATATAGGTGCCGTCGAACGAAATTTTCCAGCTGCCGACATCTTCGATCCCCATCTGCGCGGTTTGACTAAAAGTATCGCGCCCAGTCTCTAGCAACTGAGATATTGAAATCGGGTCCGGTCCGATCTCTAGACTAAACATGCCGTCGTTCAACACTTCAGTCAGTGAAAACAATGTGTTGGCCTCGGCATCAACCAATGAAAGTGACGGCGGCTCGCCCTGTTCATAGGTTTCGGAATAGGTGCTGCCATCAGCGCAACGCGAGAAATTCTCGACCCTACAGCCCTCATAAACCACCGTCAAAAACGGCTCGCAACTTGCCCGCAGCTCATCCGGTGTTTGCGCATATGCCCCAGCCGGGACCAGCGCCAAAAGAGCCGCGAATGCGCGCATCAGCCAGCCACCTCAAACGAAGACATCACAACGCTACAGCCAAAGATTGGCGTATCAGTCAAAAACCCGTTCTGACCGGGCAGGATAAACTGCACCGGGCTGTCATCGGTATCAAAACTATCCGACGGTGTGGTCACCCTGCCAGCGCCAGAGATAAACATCCGCCAATCGCGACTGACAAACTCATGGCCCTCGCTGCGCCACTTCTCAATGCCGTCAGAATCCAGCGCCCGAATGATATATTCGGTCTGCTCCAGCATAATGCCGTCAATCTCTACGGTCTCGCCGGTCAGCCGGTCTTGGCCGATATAGCGCGTTGTGCCAATCTCTTCAGACAGGGTCTGAAAGTCGTAAGTATCGTAGCCATAAGCAAAAAGTTCGGTCATCGAGGCGCTATCAACTGAGCCGCCTTCGAGCTGTTCTGAATGGTTGGAATAGACATGAAAGCTCTCCATCCACCGGGCTTCATAGTCGATTGAGCCGACATAGTTGATGCCGTCCGCATCAAGATCAACCCGGCGCTGATAGCCCTCTGGGTCATTGTCGCAATGAAAGTGATGGCTCACACCGCAACCCTTGTTTTGGATCGTCAGATAGGCAGTGCAGCCTGCGGGCAGGCTAAAGCTTTCGGCCAAGGCCGGAAGCGGCAAAAGAGCGAGAAAAGCTGATAATATACGCATAAAATATCCTTCCATCGGGCGGCGCTACTGCGCTGCCTTAGACATAACAACACCACAATCAAATTTTGGGCGTGACGAGAAAAACCCCGGCTCGCCGGGATAGGCAAACTCGACCGGGCTGGCGTCAAACACATCATCAGGCGTGCTTTGCTCCCATGATGTGCCGAGCAAGAATATCCGGTGCCGCTCAGAAACAAACTGCCGTCCAGCGCCAGAATAAAGCACTTCGCCATCGGGCGAGATCAGATCATAGCCATATTCGGTCAGCAGCAATGGCTCGCCGTCAATTTCGACGGAACCGCCGGTCAGAGCATCATAGCCAACCACCCGTTCAGGGTCGCGGCCATCATCTGACGTGGTGGTGAAGTCATAAGTGTCATACCGGGTGGCAAACAGCTCGGTCAGCGATTCTGGATCGGGGGCAGGCACTTGCATAAGCTCAGTGCGGGGCGGATTGGCATAATAGCTTTCAAGCCATTGAAACTCTTCGTCAATCTTGCGCACCTGATAGGGGCCGTTCTCAACGAAAAGCGCCACCCATTGCGCGCCCGGCGCATCGGCTTCGCATTGCCAAACATGGGTGACAATACAGGCGCGGTGCTGAACGGTCAGTATTCCGGTGCAGCCCACGGGCGGCTCAAACGTGGTTTGTGCAGCGCCCGCAACAGGGGCAAGCGCCAGTGCGACGGCAGCAATATGTCCATTCATGATCGGGGTCTCCCTATCCCAAGTGTGGCGCGGCTGTTATTGCGCAGCAATGCCAGCCTGCGACCGCTCTAGATAGGACAATACAGCAGCAGCGCTGTCACGCCCATCACGGATTGCCCAGACCACAAGACTGGCCCCGCGCACGATGTCGCCAACGGCAAATACACCTTCAAGGCTGGTCTGCCCGGTGCCAAACTCGGCCCGAATAGTCCCCCAGCGCGTCACCTCTAGCCCGTCCGTACCCCACAGCTGCGGCAGCGGTTCAGGCTCAAAGCCCAGCGCTTTAATCACCAGATCGGCAGGCTCGGCGTAATCAGCGCCGTCTATCACTTCAGGGCTGCGCCGCCCGGTCGCATCTGCCGGGCCGAGGCGCATCTTATGCACCATCACCGTAGTAACCGGTGAGCCGGCAAAGCCAGCCGGAGCCGCGAGCCATACAAACTCGACACCCTCTTCCTCGGCATTTTGTACTTCGCGCTGGCTGCCGGGCATATTCGCCCTGTCACGCCGATAAAGCAGCTTCACGCTGTCGGCACCTTGGCGAATGGCCGTGCGCACACAATCCATCGCCGTGTCGCCACCGCCAATAACCACGACCCGTTTACCAGCCGCATTCAGCTCACCACTGTTAAACTCAGGCACATCATCGCCAAAGCCGACACGGTTAGACACTGTAAGATAGTCAATCGCCCGGACAATGCCCTCAGCATCTGCGCCCGGATTATCAAGATCGCGGCTTTTATAAACGCCGGTGGCGATGATTACCGCATCATGCTTGCCACGGATCGCATCAAACGACAGATCTTCGCCGACCAAACAGTTGAGCACCATCTCAACGCCCGCCTGCTCAAGCTGATCAATCCGCCGCGTAACGACGTCCTTTTCCAGCTTAAAACTCGGGATACCGTAGGTCAGCAAGCCGCCGCCACGGTCATAACGGTCATAAACCGTGACCTGAAGCCCAGCGCGGCGCAGCACATCAGCCGCCGCCAAACCGCCCGGCCCGGCGCCAATGACGCCAACGCTCTCGGCGCGCTCAACATCGGGGCTTGCCGGTTTCACCCAACCGTTCTCCCAGGCCAAATCGGTAATATATTTCTCAATAGCGCCAATGGTCACTGTGCCGTGGCCAGACTGCTCAATCACGCAATTGCCTTCGCAAAGCCGGTCTTGTGGGCAGATACGCCCACATATCTCGGGGAAAGTATTGGTCGCCTGGCTCAGCTCATAGGCTTCTTGCAACCGCCCTTCGGCAGTCATCCGCAGCCAGTCGGGAATGTTGTTGTGCAATGGACAATGCGTTTGGCAATAGGGGACACCGCACTGGCTACACCGGCTGGCCTGTTCAGCGGCCTTAGCAGCGGCATATTCCGAATATATTTCGTGAAAGTCCTCGCGGCGCGCAGTCTCATCGCGCTTCATCGGCATATCACGGCCAATATCCACAAATTTTAGCATTTTTTGAATGGCCAAAGCCTACCCTCCGAGCAACGTGCTCGCCTGAATACGGGGTATTGCACTCGATTAAAAGTAAGAAAGGCTGACCTAATTAAAAGAATTATCAGTGTCGTGACTGAAAGTTTCTAGAATTACTCTAATTTTAGGTCACCTGTACTTACCTAATAGAAGTATAACCCGCCCAAAGCCAGTGACCCTATGATGATTCGCCACCAGCCAAACAATGCATAGCCATGGCGGCTGACATAACCGAGCAGCCAACGCACCACCAATAGCGCGGTGACAAACGCCGCCCCAAAGCCGAGCATGATCTCGTTCCATGCGCTCAGGTCAAGCGCATCGCGGTTCTTATAAAGGTCGTAAGCCACGGCCCCGGCCATGGTCGGCATCGACAAAAAGAATGAAAACTCCGCCGCCGCGCGCTTGCTGACCCCCATCATCAATGAGCCAACAATGGTCGCTCCTGAGCGCGACACGCCCGGCACCATGGCCAGACATTGAAAGAACCCGATCTTGAGCGCCAGCATTGGCGGCAGCTTCATCGCATCATCATGTATCACCGGCGGCGCAAACCGCTCGACCACAACCAAGATAATGCCACCTAGCACCAGCATGATCGCAATCAGAACCGGCGTCTCGAACAGCACGGTCTTAATGATGTCATGCATCAAAACGCCGATAAACGCCGCAGGTAGAAACGCCACCAGCACCGCGATGATGAACCCCCGCGCCGCCGGATCATGCGGTGCATCGCGAAAAACCTGCCACAAGCGGCCAGCATAAATAACCAACAGCGCCAAGATCGCGCCAAGCTGGATGACCACCTCAAACGTTTTGCCTGCACTTTCAAAACCAAGGAAATGTCCGGCAAGTAGCAAATGCCCGGTCGACGAGACAGGGATGAACTCAGTCAGCCCTTCGAGCACACCAAGTGCCAAAGATACGAGGGTCGTGTCTACCGCCATGGATCAGGTATTGCGCAGGTTCTGAGCGGAATCTTTGATCGCCATAAACTGCCCCGATGGGCGGAACCGCCACAGATAATCAGGCAAGATATTCGCCATTGGCGTTGGCTCAATGCCAAGGTCAGCAAAGCTAAGCGCCTCATCAGAAACGACATTATCCGCGGTCATCGCCTTTAACCGGTCGCGGCTGATTGGCGATGGAATGATGCCAAGGCTGATCCAGCTAGCAAAGTCGCCCATGCCCGCAGTAAGCCTGCCAAAAAGACCCGGCAGATTAATCACCAAACGCCGACGACGGGTAACAGTGGCCAGATCGCCCAGCAATTCGCGCAAGCTTTTCACCTCTGGGCCGCCCAGCTCATAAGTGCCGCCCTGCCCGCTCGCCGCCAGCGCGGCCGCCGCCGCGGCAACATCATCGACGTAAACCGGCTGATAAAGCCGCTCAGCCTGAACAACCGGCAACACCCAAGTAAAGCGCGCCAAAGTCGCGAAGCTGTTAAAGAACTTGTCTTCGGTGCCAAAGATCACCGAAGGCCGGATGATCGCCGCACCCGGCATATGCGCCAGCACCGCGGCTTCGCCCTCGGCCTTGGTGCGGGCATAACCGCTGGCACTTTCACTATCAGCGCAGATGGCCGAGAAATGAACCAGATGGCCAACGCCCTCTTCGTCCGCCAGCCGGGCGACGCGTTCCGCGCCCTCGGCCTGAACCGCATCAAATGTATTTTTGCGTTTTTCGCCGGTCAGCCCGACGCAGTTGATCACCACATCAGCGCCGCGCATTGCAGCCCGCGTGCTGTCCTCATCGCGGATATTGCACAAGATCGGCGAGACCTGGCCAACAACACCGTAAGTGCGCACTTCCATTGCCTCGTTCGGATCACGGGTCGCGACGCGGACGCGCCAGCCTGATTTGGCCATGCGGCGTGCAATGTAGCGGCCAGCAAAACCGGCTCCACCGTAGATTGTGACAAGTCTGGACATCTGTTTGCTCCGGCTATCGCAATATCAAAGAGGTTTAGAATGCCA
>JAESRD010000167.1 GCA_016764835.1 Paracoccaceae bacterium
CGCAGGCGACCCCGCCCCCCGGCGTATCGCGTAGCGATGCGCAACAATCACCAATGCATAGCGGATCCGCACCGAATATGAGCGGCGTGTCGCAGGGTTCAAACCTGCCAACCGCCCGTGGCAGCGCCCAGCCCGCCGCCCATCTCGACCCTGACGCCCTCGCCCGGTTTGCCCGTATCGAAGACGTGATCGACCTGATCCGCGCCCACCGCGATGTGAAACTGCTTGTCGATGTTGAAACCGGTTTGCGGCTGGTGCGCTACAGCCCCGGTCGGATCGAGTTTGAGCCAACCGCTAAAGCACCCGCTGACCTCGCCCAGCGTCTTGGCTCGCGCCTGCAAGCTTGGACAGGCAGCCGCTGGGCCGTGATTATCACCAATGAGCCGGGCCTGCCGACCATTGCTGAAACCCGTGATGCCGCTGAAATTGCATTGAAAAAGGAGGCCGAGACCCATCCTTTGGTGCAGGCCGCCTTTGCCGCCTTTCCCAAAGCCAAAATTGTATCTGTGCGCACAGATGCCGAGCTAGAGGTCGAGGCAAGCACGCAAGCACTGGCGATAGTTGAGGATGAATGGGACCCGTTTGACGAAGATTAGGCAGGACGCAAATCTAAAACGGCAAAGCCCGCGCGCCGGCCTCTTCGAGCATAAAGTTCAGCGCTGCCGCTATCCGCAAAGCTGTCTGCATATCATCAACATACCAAACGTTTTCTTCGCGGTCGGCCCGTATGCGCGCCATGGCGACAAACTGCTCTAAGTTGGGCTGCCACGGCCCTGAAAGGTCAGTCATCATCTTTTGGCTGATATGAAAGCAATCAGACGCCTGACATTCCAATGTTATTGAGATCAGCCCCGGAAAATCTGGATCGGCTTCTTCAACTCTAACAGGGAGGCTCAGCGCGGCCGGGTCGACCAAAAAAATCCCGCTTTCCATCGTGCCAAAAAACTGTCATCGACGGGTACACCGAAATAGCCGTCTTCCTTCCACGCCCAAAGACCGTCGCGGGCAAAATCTATCTCGCTGATTTTCCAGTAAACCTGAAAGTTGAGCCCGTCGAGATTGGTATTGTATTCAACAAGATCAAGCCGCGAGATAATGAACTGCGCCGCCACCTCGGTATCACTTTCTGCCAACAGCGGCTGCCCGGCCAAAATGAGGCCCATAGCCATAACGGTTTTAATCTGCTTCATCACGCGCGCTCCTTGTCTGCAAGTAAGCCCCTGCCAACGAGTAAGCCAATTTTCGCAAAACCAGTCAACAGCCCGCGCGCTTTGCCAAAACCGAACCTTGAAGCGGGCCGCCCAAGACCTTACTGTTTAGCTGACAAAACAAAGGGTATTGCGCAATGTTAAAAGGTCTCGGCGGTTTGGGCGACATGTCCAAAATGATGAAAACCATGCAGGAAATGCAGGGTAAGATGACCCAGATGCAAGATGATATCGGCAGCATAATTGTTGAGGGCCAGTCGGGTGCGGGTTTGGTCAAGGCCACGGCTACTGCCAAAGGCGAGCTGACAGGGCTGAGCATTGATCCGTCTATCTTTAACGAAGATGACAAGGAAGTGGTCGAAGATCTGATCCTTGCTGCTGTCAAAGATGCGCAGCACAAAGCGTCTGAACGCGCGCAGGAAGAAATGGCCAAAGTCACTGACGGGCTTGGGCTTCCGGCCGATTTCAAGATGCCGTTTTAGCCGCGTACGCTGAGATTGTACCCATGACCGGTGGCCCTGAAGAAATTGCGCGGCTGATCGAGCTGCTCGCCCGCCTGCCCGGCATGGGCCCGCGCTCGGCGCGGCGCGCTGTGTTGCACATGGTCAAAAAACGCGACCAGCTGTTGCTGCCGCTGGCCGAGGCCATGGCCGATGTTGGCCATAATGTTGGCCAATGTCTGTCTTGCGGCAACATAACCACTGCCGATCTGTGCACGATATGCACCAATAACAAACGCGCCAATGGCCAGATTTGTGTGGTCGGCGATGTCAGCGATCTTTGGGCGCTGGAGCGCGCTTCTGTTTATGGCGGCCGCTACCATGTGCTTGGCGGCACGCTCTCAGCGCTTGATGAAATCGGCCCTGACGAGCTGGGCATCCCGCGGCTGCAAGACCGGATTGCCGCCGAGGATATCAACGAGCTGATCCTCGCTCTGCCCGCCACTGTTGATGGGCTGACCACGGCGCATTATATCGCCGATCAGCTGCCCGGCCTGACCATTACCACCCTCGCCCAAGGCGTGCCGATTGGCGGCGAGTTGGACTATTTGGATGAAGGCACGATTACGGCCGCTCTGAACGCCCGCCGCAGTCTTTAGATACAGTCTTTAGCAACCGCCTTTAGCCGCCAAAAGCATCGCAGCTTTGCTCATCCATCTGCGGCTCTTGCATCCAACCCATTGCACCATTACCGCGCGACGATATGATGAATGACCAGCCATCGACCCGCTCAAATTCCCATATAATATCATCGCCCTTCTCAACCATGCCGGTTTGTGCGGCAGTGACATCATGTGCCGCGCGCAGCGCCAAGCCCGGACCACGCCAGCCAAAACAAGAGCTTACAAAGCCCGATGGGATAGGAATATCGGTAATCGCCATCCGAATGGCCTGAAAATCAACCGCCAAACGCTGGCCGTCACTATTGACCGCACATGACCAATCTACCTCTTCGCTGCGAATGTATTCAACTAACTGTTGCGCCTGTGGGCTCAGGTTCGGCGCGCCACTTGTACAGCCAGCATTGTCAAAAACCACTTGGCCCAGCGCCGAACCAAAACAATAGCCCGCCCGATCAAAGATCAGGTTGCGGGTGAACCACAACTCATCGCACAGCTCCAATGCGGCAGCAGGCAGGGCGACAAACCCAAGCAGAACGGCAAAAATAGCAGGGCGAAAATAGCGCATAAAATAGCTCCGAGCATTGTAATTGCGCCGAGCTTAGCAGAGATGGCCGACACCGAACAGACGCGCTGCAAACGCTTTAAATAAGCGCATTCGCGGGCTGGGCGACGAAAATGGCCGGTCTCATACACTGAGACCGGCCATCATTAAACTTACGACATTTGCTGAATTACTTAGCTGTCTTCGTCGTCATCATCATCGGTGTTATTGGGCAGGTTAAAGAAACTATCCGCATCCGGAATTTCATCTTTCTTCTTGTCGGCGGCCTTAAATTCTTCTGCCCCGAGCGAAAACGCCTCAAGCCCGGCCATGGCCGCGGGCATGCGTGGTTCTGGCGCCATTGTCAGGCTCTGCTGGGTCGAGACCAGTTTGCGCCGCTCGTCATCGCTCATCACGCCGCCTTCGCGGGCTTTCTTCGCGTTGGCTTTTTGCACGGCCGCATCCAGCTCAGACTGTTTGCACAGGCCAAGCGCCACCGGGTCAATCGGGTCAATATTGCCAATATTCCAATGGGTCCGCTCGCGGATAGCCATAATCGTCGGCTTGGTTGTGCCAACCAGTTTGGACACTTGACCATTCGTCAACTCGGGGTGGAACTTGACCAGCCAAAGGATAGAGGCCGGGCGATCTTGGCGTTTGGACAGCGGCGTATAGCGCGGACCACGGCGTTTTTCTTCGCCCTGAGCGGCGGCATAAAACTTGAGGGCCAGCTTGTGCAGCGGGTTCTTCTCACCCTTGGCAATCTCTTCGGCGGTCAACTGGTTGTTCGAAATCGGGTCAAAACCCTTAACGCCCGTTGCCACATCACCGTCAGCAATGCCTTGCACTTCTAGCTCATGCAGCCCGCAAAAGTCGCCGATTTGTTTGAATGTCATCGTTGTATTATCGACAAGCCAAACGGCGGTCGCTTTCGCCATTAGCGGTGTTTGTGCCATTTGTAGAACCTCTCGAAACAAATCTTCCCCGTGGCCTTCCCCGATAGCCGGAAAAGGGCGGGCCACTTTGACCCTGTTCTCGCAGTTGGGGAACTAACGCGCTATATAGTCATCGACCGCCCTTATGGAAAGATCAAAATGCATCGGTATCTCGTTCTCTTATTCGCCCTGCTTTCCAGCGCTGCCTCAGCGCAGGACCGCGCGGGCGATTTTGACTATTATGTTTTGTCACTTTCATGGTCGCCAAGTTGGTGCGCGCTAGAGGGCGACAGCCGCGCATCGCCGCAATGCGACGATGAGGCAGACTTTGGCTGGGTGTTGCACGGGCTTTGGCCACAAAACGAACGCGGCTATCCGCATGATTGCCGCAGCACTTTTGCCGCCCCCAGCCGCAGCGACACAAGCGCCATGGCCGATATTATGGGCACATCAGGCGCGGCCTGGCACCAGTGGAACAAACATGGCGTCTGCTCTGGTCTCGATTCGCAAGATTTCTATAGGCTGGCCCGGGTCGCCTATGCCCAGATCACCCGCCCGCCGGTGTTTCGCCGCTTGCAAGACAGCGTCACCCTTCCGGCCAGCGTCGTCGAAGACGCGTTCTTGCAGGCCAATCCCGGCATGGAGCCTGACCAGATCACCATCACCTGCCGTGATGGCTATATCCAAGAAGCCCGCATTTGCCTGACGCGCGGGCTTGAGCTGCGCGATTGCGGTGCGGATGTGATTAGAGATTGCAGCATGAGCGACGCCCTGCTTGACCCGGTGCGGTAGGTAGCGCCTAGAGCCCGTTGCAGGCACGTATCAGCCCATCATTGGGGCCGGGGATCACCATGTCAAAGTCGAGCGCATAGACGAGGAAGTCGCCCGAACGCGCCTCAACCCGCCACTGACCGGGAACCGCCTCTTCTGGCTGTTCAAACCGATAGTAAAACGCCGATAAGCCCACACCGGACATCGACATACGGTAATGCTCTTGGCCAGAACCGCCGATACGGAATGGCGGGTGAAACACAGTGATCTCAATATCACTGATCCCGTCGGGCGCGCGGGCTTAGGTTTTGATGCCAAAGCCATACCCTTGCAAAGCCGGAACCACTTGGGTTTGGGCGACAAAGGGCAGATTGCCGCGGATACGGCCATCAGGAAACTGGTTGGAACAGATCACACCGGCCTGCCAGCGCCCCACTTGCGGGCCAATACTGTCTTCGGCCAAAGCGGCACCGCCGGCGGCCAAAGGCAGCATTGCAGCCAATCTCAGCCCCCGCCAGATTTTAGAAAACCGTTGTGTAAAATTAGACATTTTTGCCCCGTCAAAATACAAATATCACATTTATATCATCACCCTAACCAATGCTCAGGTCAAGCGGGGCTGCTCGCTGCTTGTATCAACCGGCCAGCGTGAGCCGACCGGCAATACCGCATGTCTTACATGGACATGCTATCGTCACCGGCCATGGAGTGGTCGTCGTCAGACATTGACTCGCCGCCAGCATCCGCAGGCGCCATTGTGTCGCCACCGCTCATTGTATTGTCGCCCATCATCTCAGTACCGCCACCGGCAGTTGATGTCTCATCAGTCGACGAGCCAAGGCAAGCCGACAAGGAGAGTGTGGCCAGTGTTACAACTACTAATTTCATCTTCATAATTTTATCCTTCGAATTGATCCCAGCCCTTCTGGGCCTGCTCCACACCCTAGCCAACAGCACCGGGCGGCCCAGCATATTCCGAAAATCAACGAAAATGTGACTAACTGTCATATCGCTCCCAAGCCCCGGCATCTGAAACACCGAGGCATGGGTCTTTTTATCAGGCAGAGCGCCCGCCTAGCCGATTGCGGCGGCTTTCACTTCATCGTCAATGAAGGGCACATAGGGGCCAAAGTTATCGGCAAACATCCCGACCAGCTTTTTTGCCTGCGCGTCATAGGCACCAGCATCAGCCCATGTGCTGCGCGGGTCTAGCAGCGCGCTGTCAACGCCCGCCAGCTGCACCGGCACCTCAAAGCCAAAATTCGCGTCCTTACGAAAGTCGCCCTTCTCCAGCGCACCGTTCAATGCAGCGGCCAGCAAAGCCCGCGTTGCCGCGATCGGCATCCGGTGGCCAGTGCCATATGCGCCGCCGGTCCAGCCAGTATTAACCAGCCAGCAGGTTGCACCATGTTCGGCGATTTTGTCACGCAGCAGCGCCCCATACACCTCGGGCCTGCGCGGCATGAACGGCGCACCAAAACATGTCGAGAATGTCGGCTCTGGCTCGGTCACGCCGCGCTCCGTGCCCGCAACCTTGGAGGTAAAGCCTGACAGGAAGTGATACATGGCCTGCGCCGGGGTCAGCCGGGCAATGGGCGGCAACACACCAAAAGCATCACATGTCAGCATGATGATGTGATTGGGATGGCCACCCAGCCCGGTTTTGGACGCATTGGAGATCGCCTCCAGCGGATATGCGCAGCGCATATTCGCCGTCAGACTGTCATCTTCAAAGTCCAGCTCCAGCGTTTCAGGGTCGAACACCATGTTCTCGATCACAGTACCAAAGCGCTGCGTGGTCGCATAGATCTCCGGTTCGGCCTTGGCCGACAGGTTGATGGTCTTGGCGTAGCACCCACCTTCAAAGTTAAACGTGCCTTTGTCAGACCAGCCATGTTCGTCATCGCCAATCAGCACACGGGCCGGATCAGCCGACAGCGTGGTCTTACCGGTCCCAGACAGGCCAAAGAACACGGCCGTATCATCGGGGTTGCCGGGCGCGTGGTTAGCCGAGCAATGCATGGCCATGATCCCGCGCGCGGGCAGCAGGTAGTTCATCAGCGTGAACACAGCTTTCTTGTTCTCACCGGCATATTCTGTGCCGCCGATCAAAATGATCCCGGCCTCAAGGTCCATGGCAATAACCGTTTCAGAGCGGCAGCCGTGGCGGGCCGGGTCAGCCTTGAAAGTCGGACAGTTAATAACAGTGTAGCCGGGCGCAAAGCTGGTCAGCTCATTGCGGGTGGGGCGGCGCAGCAGGTGGCGGATGAACAGACTGTGCCAAGCCAGCTCAGTCACCACGCGCACATTAACCTGTTGGTCCGCATCAGCACCTGCCACCAAATCTTGGGCATAAACCGTGCCGCCCTTCATATGGGCCAGCATATCATCATAAAGCTGCACAAAATGCGCCTTGCTCATTGGCGCGTTATTGTCCCACCAAATCTGGTCTTCAGTGCCGGGGGTACGGACAATAAACTTATCCTTGGGCGAGCGGCCCGTATGCTTGCCAGTGGTGACAAGCAATGTGCCGCCTTGGCCAAGCTGGCCCTCGCCAGCCGCAATTGCCGCCTCTACGAGGTCACCCTCATCAAGATTATAATAGACCTGCGCCGGCCCCGTTACACCGTGCTTCGTTAGTGTCTGGTCGGGGTTTACCGTGCCATGGTCCATGTACTTGCTCCTAGTTACCCGAGCGGTGTCGCCCGTATTGAAGCACATAGCACTATGATTTCATTGTAGAACACCCGGTGATTTTACCGTTAGCGCAACCAAGTTTATGTTAGCGCCCCAACTAGTGACTTGTTAGCGCCACCACTGCGCCGACAGTTTCCAAAAACATGGTAAAAGCTCGAATACCTCATAGATTGGTGCGTCATTTTAGCCATTAGTAAGGCTTTTTCGCTCCAGAATAGGGGCAGGATTCGTCTGATTCGCACTTTGGGATTGATTAGTATCGGTAAACCGGGAACATAATAATCAAAACACAGGCAAAAAACAAAAACTGAGCAGCAAGGGTATCCCCCAACTATGTCGAAAATCGCTTTGGTGGACGACGACAGAAATATTCTGACGTCCGTATCCATTACTCTCGAAGCCGAAGGTTTCGAAGTAGAAACTTATAATGATGGCCAGTCCGCATTGGACGCTTTTAATAAGCGTATGCCGGATATGGCTGTGCTTGATATCAAAATGCCGCGCATGGACGGGATGGACCTGCTCCAGCGTCTGCGGCAAAAATCATCTATGCCAATCATTTTCCTCACGTCGAAAGATGATGAGATTGATGAGGTGCTGGGCCTGCGTATGGGCGCTGATGATTACGTCAAGAAACCGTTCTCGCAGCGGCTGTTAGTCGAGCGCATCCGCGCCCTTCTGCGCCGGCAAGAAGCCATCTCTGGCGACACAATCGAAGTCACCGAAGAGACCAAAGTTATGGTCCGCGGCAACCTGACCATGGACCCGCTGCGTCATGCGGTGAAATGGAAAGAAAACGACGTGTCGTTGACGGTTACCGAGTTCTTGCTCCTGCAAGCCCTCGCGCAGCGCCCCGGCTTTGTAAAAAGCCGCGACCAGCTGATGGATGTCGCCTACGACGATCAAGTCTATGTTGATGACCGGACAATCGATAGCCATATCAAACGCTTGCGCAAGAAAATGCGCATGGCCGATGACGAGTTCTCAGCGATTGAGACCTTGTATGGCATTGGTTATCGCTACAACGAAGAGTAACGCGGAGCCCGTGTATGAGTGCCGTGCCAAAGGTTGATGTCCGCGATCTGGGATCAGTTCGCCGGGCCATGCAAAGCCACAATAACCAATCTAGCAACGCCAATGATGACAATGTTGTCGTCATTGGCGATGATTGGGTGGCCGCGGATGGGCTGGGCGAAAAGGAAATGCAAGACAGACGCCGCAAACGCGGCTTCATCACGCTAAACCGCTCCCCGCTTGCGCGCAAAATCATTACCTTTAACCTTATTGCCGTGATCATCTTGGTCGCTGGCATGCTTTATCTTGCGCCATCGCGCGACCACCTCGCTTATCAGCGGGCCAATGGTCTGGTCAGCGAAGCCGAGCTTATTGCCGATGTATTTGAAGCGCATCTTCCCGGCAGTGCAGATGATCATGTGGGTCTTGACGCGAACAGCACCCTGGCCGGGCTTGACCTGCGCGGCGGGATCGAAGTTTTTGTCTTTGACACTGATGGCACACAGGTCGGCGCAGCCACGGCCACCACATCTGGCGAAGTTACCGGGCTGAGCCGTGACAAAGGCGGCACGGTCATCACCAACCTGCTCAATGCGGGTTGGGAATCCCTGTCAGGAATATTTGCCACCAATATTGACCCGACAGCCCAGCTCGACACCGCCGCCCGCGCCCAGGCCTTGGCGCTGCCCGCGCTTGGCGGCAATACAGCCGTTGAAACCAGCTCGGATGAAACCGGCGGCACAATCTTTGCCGTGGCCACCCCGATCATGCAAAATGGCCGCCCAGTTGGCGTTGTGGCGCTGGTCAGCGCGGCAGGCGAAATTGATGCCTTGGTCCGGCGCGAGCGTGAACAGGTCTTGCAGATGTTTGTCATCGGCATTCTGGTCTCTATTGGCCTCAGCCTCGTTCTGGCCTCAACCATCGCCAACCCTCTGGCCGACCTTGCCGCCGCCGCAGAGCTGGGCCGTGACCGCAATGCACGGCAAATGTCGCCGCATAAAATCCGTATTCCAGACCTGACCGCCCGCCCTGACGAGATCGGCAGGCTTTCTGCGGCTCTGCGCGGCATGGTCGCCGCTCTTTATGAGCGGATCGAGGGCAATGAACAATTTGCCGCCGATGTGTCGCATGAAATCAAAAACCCCCTCGCCTCGCTGCGCTCTGCCGTGGGCACGCTGCGCATTGCCAAACGCGATGATCAGCGTGAGCGGCTGCTTGATGTGATTGAGCATGATGTGCGTCGGCTTGACCGGTTGGTCAGCGACATCTCAAATGCTTCGCGGCTTGATGCTGAGCTGGTGAAGGAAGAAGAAGAAACCTTTGACCTTCTGCGCACTGTACGCCGGATCAACGATCATTTGGCCAAGGAAGCCGAAAGCAAAGGCATCGACTATATTACCGACCTGCCGAGCAACAAGATCGAGTTCCAGGGGCTTGAGGGCCGCTTGGCCCAGGTCTTCGTCAATCTGATCACCAATGCTTTGTCTTC
>JAESRD010000168.1 GCA_016764835.1 Paracoccaceae bacterium
CCGCGCTGGCGTGCCAATAGAGCGGCCAGCCAGCACGAATTCGCGTTCTTTGAGCGCCAGCACATCACCGCGGACAATGCGGGCTGTCTGCATCCAAGAGGTGATGCCAATGACGGTGACGATCAGGATGAAGATGCCTTGTTCAGCGCCAAAGGCGGCGCGCAAAGGGTCGCGAAATAGCAACATCATCACCAACAAGAGCGGCAGCAGCGGCAGCGCCAACATCAGGTCTGTGAAGCGCATCAACAGCCCGTCGAGCGCTTTGAAATATCCGGCGACCACGCCAACGAATGTGCCAAGAGACAGCGCCAGCAACATAGCGACCCAGCCGACGGCCATGCTAATACGCCCGCCCTGCATCAGGTTGGCCATCACATCGCGGCCCAGATGGTCAGACCCCATCGGATGCGCCCATGCGGTTTTGGCGTCGCTGTCCCACAGGGCGGTGTAGAGCGGGCGGATGTTCTTGTTGCGAATGTCCAGATCTGTTGGGTCAAGGGTCCAAAGCCAGGGGCCGATCATGACGAACAGAGTGATGAAAATCAGGAAGAACATGCCAAGCGAGGCGCCGCGATGTTCGCGAAACTGCACCCAGATGTCGCGCCACTGGTTGGGCGCTTGGGTTGATGGCTCGGTCTGTTTTTCGCGGGGGGCGGATGTTGTATCAGTCATAGCGGATCCGGGGGTCGAACAGACCGTAAAGAATGTCGGCGACCAAGTTGAAGAACACGATCAGCACGGCGAAGATGAAGGTCAGCGTCATGACCATGGGGATGTCATTGCCCTGAATGGCGATGATCAGCAGCTGGCCTAACCCGTTTACTTTGAACACTTGCTCGGTGATGATAGCACCACCAAAGACCTGCGGCACGCCAAGGGCGATAACGGTGATCACCGGGATCATCGAGTTGCGCAGCACATGTTTTAGCACCACGACCTTTTCGCTCATGCCCTTGGCCCGGGCGGTGCGCACATAATCTTGGGTCAGATTATCCAGCATTGAGGCGCGCATATAGCGGCTGATCTGGGCGGCATTATACAAAGCCAGCACAAAGACCGGCATGGCCATTTGTTTCATCTGAAAGACAAAGCTCGGCCAGTCGGTGACCACATGGGTGGTATCGTAGATAGACGGGAACCACCCCAGCCCGACCGAGAAGATGACGATGAGCAGCACCCCGGTAAAGAAGGTCGGCACCGAGAAGCCGATCATGGAGATGAAAGTACCGATCTGGTCGAACCAGCTATATTGCCAATAGGCCGAGATGATACCGATGGGCAGCGCGATGAGAATGCCAATGACGTATGACATGCCGACGACCCACAGGGTTTGTGGAATGCGTTGGGCGATAATATCGAAAACCGGGCTGCGCGACTGGAACGAGATGATCCGCTGCGCGCCACCGGCAAAGTCGGTGCCAAAGGCGGCATCGATCCAGTATTGTGGTTCAACCACAAAGAACTGCCAGACCCACAGGCCAAAGCGGATATACCACGGCTGGCCCAGCCCCAAAGCCTCGCGCATTTTTTCGCGCACTTCGGGCGGGATCGATAATGGCATATTGGCAAACGGGTCACCCGGTGCCAGCTCTAACAGCAAAAAGAGCACCAAAGCGATGAACAAAAGCGTCGGTACAGACAGGATCAATCTTCGGATTGTGAATGTCAGCATTGGCGGTTTGGCTCAGCTCTCTGTCAGGGGAGATGCAAGGCGACCGGGGGCCGCCTTGCTTGTTTTGCGTGTGATTGGGCGACCGGGGCCGCCTTTGCTTACTTGTTTTAGAAAAGCCGGATTATTCGGCGATCCGGTACCAGTCAGCAACATTCCAAAGTTCGCTATCCCAAGTGTTGAGGATAACGCCGCCAAGCGAATTGGCATGCGCAGAGACACGGCCACGGTCGACCAACGGCACAATCGTGTTTGTATCGCGTGTCAGCATGTCGTTCATCTGACGGGCCAAAGCACCACGTGCATCAATGTCGCCTGTGCGGGACAGCTCATCAACCAGAGCATCATAGGCCGGATCACAGAAACGATTGATGTTCTGACCTTGCCACTGGCTCGATGGGCTTGGCTCAAAGCCGCAACGATACTGTGCCAAGTAGGGTTGTGGGTCTGTACCGTCAAAGTTGTTGGCGTACATTTCCACGTCAGCATAGAATTTTTGGAACGTGTCAGGGGAGCCGGGGTCGCCGCCAAAGAAGACCGACGCGTCGATATTGCGCAGCTCAACTTCAATGCCGAGGCTTTCCCACCAATCTTTGATCAGGGCTTGGAAGTCCTGACGCACAGCGTTGGTTGAGGTTTGGAACAGGATCTCAAGACGCACACCTTCGGCGTTTACCCGGACACCGTCGCCGCCAAGCATGAAGCCGGCCTCATCAAGCAATGCCGCCGCACGCTCAAGATCTTGGACCATGCAATCGGTGTTGTCAGACGCATAGATGTCTGGCGCAGGCACGAGGTTACAGGTTGGACGACCAGCCTGACCATAGCCGATTTCAACCAGCAGATCGCGGTCAATGGCAATGGAAAGCGCTTCACGTACACGGCCATCTGACAAGAATGGATGTGGCTCGGCAACGGTTGCCCGTACATCGGCGTCAAGTGACGGCGATGGGTTGGTCAGGTTCATCTCGATGCGCTCAACCAATGTGCCAAATGCGGATACTGGTGTCCCAATCCCGCCCTCGGCCATGGCTGCAATCACATCGGGTGCCAGCTGCAGGTTCCATGCATAGTCGAACTCGCCAGTTTCAAGCACAGCGCGGCCAGCCGCAGTGGCATCGCCGCCGCCTTTGAACGTCAGAGTGGCAAATGCTGGGCGTGACGCATCGCGGAAGTTTTCATTGGCAACCATTTCGATCACGTCATTGACGCGGAAATCGGTGACAACAAAAGGACCAGTGCCAATTGGGGTGAAGTTGGCTTCGGTACAAGTTGGCGCCGCAGCACCCAGACAATTCGCAAATTGTGCTGCTTGGATGATAGGCGACTGACCGCCAACAAAGGCGTTATACGGGTTTGGTGTTGGCTGGTTGAACGTGACTTTAACAGTCAGCTCATCAAGCGCTTCAACCGCAATAATGCCGTCGAACTTGGCCAGCTGGTTACAGCCGCCGCCCTCAGTTGTGCAATATTCATGTGTGAACAGAACATCAGCCGAGGTGACCGCAGTGCCGTCAGACCAAAGCAGGCCTTCGGTCAATGTCCACGTGATGGTGGTCAGGTCTTCGCTGACGCCGCCATTGGCAAGGGTCGGGATCTCGGTGGCAAGGTAAGGGACCAAAGCGCCGGTTTGGTCAAAACGCGCCAGTGGCTCGATCACCAAGCTGGCTGCTTCCATGTCTTTGGTGCCGCCGGACAGATATGGGTTTAAGATTGACGGGGCCTGCCAGTAGATAATGCTGACATGGCCGTCACGACCGCGCTCGCCTTCATGCCCTTCGGCAATGGCCATAGGCGCAAGCGCCATGCTGGCAACGGCGCCCATTAGGGCTATTTTAAGTTTCATTAACTTTCTCCATGTTGGTGCTCTGTTGGCCTCGTTGCTGCCGTTGGTCCGGCAGCACTCTTATTGTTGATCGGGGCTGCCGTTGGTCCGGCAGCACTCTTATTGTTGATCGGGGCTGCCGTTGGTC
>JAESRD010000169.1 GCA_016764835.1 Paracoccaceae bacterium
CCACTGGCAACCAGATTGGCGGTAAGCGCTTGCCCGGTTTGCGGATGAACCAGCCCAGCAGCGCCAATGCCAACCGGCAGCGCATCGCCCGCCAGCCCGTCGGCCCAACCAATCAGCTTGGCGATCTGCTCCACCAGATGCGCGTAGACTTGCGGGGTCTCAAGCCTGCGTATTTGCACAACATTCCATTGCGCATCAAAGACTTGCGCCTCAATCTTGGTCCCGCCCAGATCAATACCAACCGCTCTCATGAGCGGCACCAAACGTGGTTTTTCTTGGGGGTGGCATTGCATGCATTCATGTTGTTTGCGTCACTTTTGACAGGATTGAGGGCCGGTCTGGATCATGACCCAAAGCCAGCGACGCTTCAAGAATGGCCGGGTATATCATCGCCAGCAAATAGGCCGCAGCGGGCGCGCCGACAAGCCCGGCGGGGGCGCGCAGCCGCATAACCGTGCCGCCCGATGCCTCAAGCCGGTTTTGCGCTGTGTCGAGGCTGTCTTGGATCTCCTCATTGCCCGTGTCGAGCAGCACGGCGATCAGCGACTTGGTGGCCAATTGCAATGGCCCGTGCAGAACCTCTGAAGCCGAATAGGCCTCGGCATGAATGGCGCAGCACTCCTTGATTTTGAGCGCGGTTTCTTGGGCGGCGCCGTAACCTGCGCCACGGCCAATGATGTAGACCGGGCGGCCAGCGCTGCCAATCAGCGCGTCTTGCATCGCGGCTTGAGCGGGCAACTCATCAAGCGCCTCAATGCGCGCACAAACCGCTGCCAGCCGCGGTGCGTAGCCCGGCGCAAAAGCGCGCAGCAGTGCCAGACCCGCGCCGATTGCCCCGGTGACAGATTTGGTCGCCGGCACTGCCAGCTCCGGCCCGGCCCCGATTGGCAAGGTCAGATTGCAGACCCGCTCAACCGGCGATCCGGGCTGGTTGGTCAGGGCAATAACCGTGCCGCCATTGGTGCCAATACCGCGCGCGGTGCGCACCAAATCATCGCTGCCGCCCGATTGTGAGACAAGCAAGGCCACGACGCCGGTCATATCAACCCCGCGCCCGAGCGAAAAGATTGACGGCGGCAGTGAAGTGACCGGCAGGCCAAGAACGGCCATGAATTCGTAGGCAAGGATCGTCGCCGCCGCATCAGACGAGCCGCGCGCCACGGTGTAGATTGCCCGCAGATCACCCAAGCCGAGCCCGGCCAAAGCGGCTGTGTGGTCGGCCTGTGCGGCGCTTACAAATGCGCCCAACGCTTGGGCAGATTCGGCGCGCATCAATGCGCCGGCTGTCATGGTAACGCTCATTGTTTTGCCCCAACTCTGGCGGCATCAAACCGCGCCCAAATATCTGACAGGTCAATAATTTTGCCCTCAATGCGGGCTTGATCCAGCGCAAGGGCGGCAATCCCAGCCGTTAGCGCATCATATACCGATACCGGCAATACTCCGATCTCGCCGCGCAGATGGGCGGCAATATCGCGGGTCATCAACTCATCAGCACCATAATGCGCCGACATCGAATTTGTGCCTTGGCCATCAGCGCCTTTGGTATAGTCATGCTCGCTATAGCGGCTGCCATCACGCCGGGTTATGCGCAAATAGCCGCGCACAAAGTCGCCCTCGGCCATGCCTTGCTGGCCAATCACACAGAAGCGGCGGTGCTCATC
Source organism: Paracoccaceae bacterium (assembly GCA_016764835.1). Next base: position 1,665 of record JAESRD010000169.1, read on the forward strand.
TGGCACATTGGTATTGGTGTGAAATGCCATCGACGCACCGCTCTCATATTCCAAAATAGCCGTCTGACAATCAATGATATCGCCATCTGAATGAAAGGCATCATCTGCGCTGTCCCAGACCGACTTTTTACGCAGAAAAATATCGGCCTCCGAGTTGCGCATCGGTGCATTGCTCGGCACAAAAGATCGCCGTCCGCCAAAGCTGGCCACACGCGCCGGGCGCGAGCCAGTGATCATGTTATACAGGTCCAGATCATGGCAACATTTCTCTAGCATGAAGCCGCCAGAATTTTGCGACTTTCGCCGCCAGTCGCGCATGAAAAACGCACCATGATAGGGGGCAATATGCTCATTTGCCTCTAGCGATGTGATCTTGCCAAGCGCGCCGTCATCCAGGGCGGTCCGCAGGTCAACCATGTGCCGCGCATAGCGTAAAACCAGCCCAACCATAACCCGACCGGGCTCATATTGCGACAGGAGTTCCGCCAGCGCGAAGGTTTCCTCATAGGAAATCACAACTGGCTTTTCGGCAAATATACGCATGCCAGCCGCCAGCCCAGCCGCGATTTGATCAAAATGGAATACATTTGGCGAGCCGACGAATAACAGCTCACCACCGGCATCGCTGAGCATGGCTTCCATATTTGGATAGGCCGGAATATCTGCGCCGATCCTGTCTAAATGGGTCGGCTGAGGATCGCAATAACCAACGATCTCTATCTCCGGCATGGCAAGGCGCAGCTTTTCTATGACATGCGCGGTGCGCAGCCCAGCCCCTGATACTATGACCCGCATCTGCGTTATCCTTCCGCGACGCTGGGCGCTTGCAGTCGCCGCATCACTTGTCCGGTCGCATCAAAAACATGCGCCGCGGCAGCCGGTATTTGCAGCTGCAAAGGCACCCCTTCGGTGATCTTTACGCTGCCCGGCAGTGAGGCGCATAGCTTCAGCGGCGCGGCGCCATCCGCACCAATGAGACTGCCATGGGTAATAGAGATACCGCCAAGCCGCTCAAGCACATCAACCTGCATTTGCAGCGCACCATTTTGCAGATCACTACCTGTGCCCTGCAGCAAATCTTCTGGCCGAATGCCCAGCTCGACCCTGTCGCCCGCCATGGCCAACCCAACTTCGACAGGCACCTGCAACTGTCCGGCCTGCCCTGGCAGCTCAACCAAAAGACCATCAGTCTCAACGCGAACCACCTTGCAGGGCAAAAAGTTCATATTCGGCTGGCCGATGAAACCGGCCACAAACTTGGTTGCCGGATGGTGATACAGCTCCATTGGCGTGCCAAATTGCTCGACCCGGCCGTCGCGCAGCACCACAATCCTGTCGGCCATGGTCATCGCTTCGACCTGATCATGGGTGACATAAACCATGGTTGCATCAAGCTCACGGTGCAACTGGCTCAGCTCAACCCGCATGTCGCCGCGCAGAGCGGCATCGAGGTTTGACAGCGGTTCATCAAACAAGAATATCTTCGGTGCACGCACGATAGAGCGGCCAATCGCCACCCGCTGGCGCTGACCGCCTGAAAGCTGGCCCGGCTTAA
>JAESRD010000170.1 GCA_016764835.1 Paracoccaceae bacterium
GATGATGCCTTCCGACAGCGAAAAGCCGACGGCGAAGTCCTCCCGGTCGGCGGGCGTGGCCAGCATGGCCTCAAGGGCGGCGACATCAATCGCCCCTGCCCCGTCATTCGGGATCACCTCAATGACAATGCCGTCGCGCTTAACTCTCTGCAAATAGGCTACGTAATTGGCCGCATATTCGGCCTGACAGGTCAGCACCCTGTCACCGCGCTTAAGCGGCAGCGCGTAAAACGCCTGACACCAACCGACAGTGGCGTTCTCAACCAGCGCAATCTCTTGTGGCTGCGCCCCGATCAGCCGAGCGACACTGTCGTAAACGCCATCCAGCATCTGCGCCTGTTGGGCTGCCGCCTCATAGCCGCCGATCTGCGCCTCAAGATTGATATGCGCGACCATCGCATCAACCACCACCTGCGGCATCAGCCCCGCGCCCGAAGCCAGCAGGTGGCAAACATTGGCTATGCCCGGTGTTTGCGCGCGGATTAGATCAATATCCACTTAATCAAGCGGCGCGAAAAACGCCGTATCCCGGCCGGTGACTTCGGCCCAGAGCCTGTCGCCATAGTTGAAATGCCACCATTCATCTGGGTAGTTGACCATGCCTGTCGCCTCCATCGCTGCCACCAGCGTATCGCGGTTTTTACGCCATTCGTCGCAAACTGGCCAAGCGGTTGGGGCGACGCCGGTCAGCCCTTTCATTGGCCCGCCAAATTCTAGCTCGCTCCGGTCAGGCCGGGCCAGTTTCACGTCAACCGCCGCGCCGCATTGGTGGCCACTGCCCAGCCCGTCAGGCGGGGCGACCCAGCGCGAGGTTTCGGTATAGACCTGAGCCTCAGACCAATCGGGGTGGTCCTTGGTGATCCGGGCAAAGACAGGTTTCCAAAGTTCCCACTGGCGCGCACGCGGGCGAAACGCATCGAACATCATGAGGCAAAGCCCATCAGGCAGGGCCTCAGCGCAGGCCATGACCTTGTCAAACACCACCCGGCGAATACGCCAATCGGTGGTCTCTATCGGGTTGAGAAACAGTTTATCTGTCTCGACGAAGGTCACGATATCAACAGGATCTTCGCGTTCGGTTACTGTAATCACGTCGCATTTCCACACATTTCAGCATTGATAACAAGTATCAGTGACCCTCTTTTTGGAGTGCGTTCAAGCCAAAAATAGGTGAGCTTGCATAGTGTCAAAGATTTAGAGCCCAGGGGGCTTGGTGCCAGATACTGTAAAGAAAATGCCGCTAGGCACAAAATCAATTGACGCTTTCGGTGAACCGCCGCTGCCCAACAAATTGGCAGAGTGCTAACAGATAGCATATGCGACTGGTGCAGTGCCATTTCGCGCAGCAACGGATTTCGCCACAAAACGGGGCGACAGTGCCTCAAATCACGAATTTTTGCCCCAGATTTTTCAGAGCTCAGTAAATAAATTGGTTTTGTTTTACCAAGAAAAACAATGTCTTAGCTGTGGCGGAGGAGGTGGGATTCGAACCCACGGTACGCTTTCACGCACGCCGGTTTTCAAGACCGGTGCATTCGACCACTCTGCCACTCCTCCAGCGGAGCAAACCCATAAGCGCTCCGTAGCGATTCTAAAAGCCCGTTGTTTCGGCGAAATCTGGCGCTCTGTCGCTTGCGCGCTTTCAAAACGCGGCCATCGCCGCTATTCTTTGCCGGAGCGGGCAGCAAACTGGCTGTCTAAGAGCATAAATTGCCGTAAAAAATGCGGCGGCGTCCATAAAATTGGGCGCAGGGTAAGGGGCTGATCGATGCCGGGCATAAAAATTCAACGTATCAAAGGCCCTCTGTTTGGGGTTTTGATGATGAGCACGCTTGCGGGCTGTGGCGAGGGTGGTTTTGACCCGGCCTCATTATTTGGCGGCGGCGAGACACCGAGCCAGACAGCCAGCAGCGGGCAGGCCGGTCAAACGGTAGAGCTTGTTGAGCGCGATGTTGAAGCGCCCGAAGTATTTCAGGTGACCACGACTGGGCTATGGGACGGACGCCCGTCGCTCGGCGGCGTTTGGGTCGCACATCCTGATGTGACAGACCCTGAACGGGTGATCATCCGCAACACCAATAACGGTAATTTCGTCATTGGGGCGCTGTTTCGGCGCGAGCGCGAAAACCCCGGCCCGGCCTTGCAAATATCATCTGACGCGGCAGAAGCGCTTGGCATTCTTGCCGGCTCGCCAACCCAGCTAAACGTCACCGCTCTGCGCCGCGAAGAGGCCAGTGCCCCGGCACCGACCGAGGCCACCAGCCCAGAAGCCGTGCTCGACCCGCCAATTGATATTAGCGAGATAGCGCTTGAACCGGCCACGCCAACAACAGAGCCGGTGGTCACGCCCCCTGCCCCGACCATCCCAATTCCAACGCCCACAGCGTCATCGCTTGAGCGGCCGTTTATCCAGATCGGGATATTCAGCGTTCAAACCAATGCCGAGGGTGCCGCCACGACCATGCGCGGCGCGGGCCTGACGGCGCGTGTTTTGCAACAAGAAAGCCAAGGCCGCACTTTCTGGCGGGTTATTGTTGGCCCAGCCTCCTCAGAAGCTGGCCGCGCGGCTGATCTTGATAAGGTCAAAGGCCTCGGCTTTACCGACGCGTATTTCACCCGCAGCTAGACCACCAGATCCAAGACCGCCACTTTAGGGAGCGCCACACATGACCCGCCATTTGTCTGCTTTATGTGCCCTGTTCACTCTGTTCCTGCTGCCGCATGTTGCGGCAGCCCAAGGGTTTGAGACCCAAGCCCACGCGGCTTATGTTTATGACCAAACCACCCAAACGGTGCTATTGGCCAAAAACGCTGATGAGCCTTTGCCGCCCGCCTCAATGTCAAAACTGATGACGCTTTACATGGCGTTTGAGGCCATTGCCGATGGCCGCCTTCAGATCGACGAGACCCTGCTGGTCAGCCAACACGCCATGAATTATGACGGTTCGTCGATGTTCCTGCGCGCAGGTGAGCGGGTGGCGGTCGAAGACCTTTTGCGCGGCGTAATCGTGCTGTCTGGCAATGATGCCAGCGCTGTGCTGGCTGAGGCTTTGTCGCTTGATGGCACCGAGGCGGGCTTTGCGCGGATGATGACCAACCGCGCCCAGCAACTGGGAATGATGAACTCGACCTTTGCCAATTCCAACGGCTGGCCCGCCATCGGCCACCGCATGTCGATGCGCGACCTCGGAATTTTGGCCGACCGGCTGATCCTCGATTACCCGACATTCTACCCGCTGTTTAGCGAACGCGAGTTTGTTTTTGATGGCCGCGTCCCGGCCAACAGCCAGAACCGCAACCCGATCCTTGGCCTCGGCATTGGCGCGGATGGGCTCAAAACCGGCCATACATCCGAAGCAGGCTACGGCCTCGTCGGCTCGGCCAAACAAGGCGACCGGCGGATTATCTTTGTGATCACCGGGCTCGACACCCCCGCCGCGCGCTCAGAGGAAGCAGAGCGCATTGTAAACTGGGCGTTTCGCCAATTTGCCAGCCGCGATGTTGCCCGCGAAGGCACGCGGATCGCCGATGCCAGCGTTTGGATGGGCGATGCGCCCTCGGTCGGCATGGCGCTAGGCGAAGATCTGTCGCTGCTCATGCCGATCATGGCACCAGAGGCTTTTGAGGCTGAGATTTTCTATACAGAACCGCTCGAAGCCCCCGTTGAGGCGGGCCAGCAGATCGGCATGTTGATCATTTCGCGCGACGGTCTGCCCGAAACCCGGTTGCCGCTGTTTGCCCAAAACAATGTCGCCCGTGGTGGTTTTGGCGCGCGCCTGCGGATTGCCGCTTTGGTGCTGCTTGACCGTTTCGCCCCCGGTGCCGCCGCCCAGCTAGAGCCCGCTTTTGCTGCGCCCCCTGAGACTGAGCCAGAAGACACATGAACCAAGCCACCGCACAGGGGCGCTTCATTACCTTTGAAGGTATCGATGGCTCCGGCAAATCAACCCAAGCCAAACGGCTGGCCTCAGCTTTGGCCGATGCTGGCTATGATGTCATCCATACCCGCGAGCCCGGCGGCAGCGCCGGGGCCGAAGCCATTCGCGAACTGGTGCTCACCGGCGACCCTGACCGGTGGTCAGAGACCACTGAGCTGTTGCTGTTCACCGCCGCAAGGCGCGACCATCTTGAACGCCTGATCGCGCCATCGCTCGCCGCTGGCAAAATCGTCATCTGCGACCGTTTTGTCGACTCGACCCGTATCTACCAAGGCGCCACACGCGGCGATCTGCGGGCCACGGTCGACAAACTGCATGATCTGATGATCAACAAAACCCCAGACCTGACCTTCATCCTCGACGCTGACCCGGCCATATCGCTCCAGCGCGGCCTCAGCCGGGGCGGCGAAGAGCTGCGGTTTGAGCGTTTTGGCCTTGAGATGCAGCAGCGCGCGCGCGCCGGGTTTCTTGAGATTGCAGCGGGTGAGCCGGAACGGTGCCGGGTGATCAACGCTGACCGCAGCCAAGACGCGATCGCGCAAGACATCCTCGCCGCAGCGCTTGCGGCTTTGCAGACGTGAGCGGCCGCCAATGAGCCCCGTCGCCGATCTGCCCGCACCAGACCAAGTCGCCGGTGCCGCCCATCCGCGTGACGCCGCCAGGCTTATTGGCCAAAGCGCCGCCGAGGCTGACTTTCTTGAAGCATTCAACCGCGGGCGGCTGCATTCTGGCTGGCTGCTGACCGGCCCGCGCGGCATTGGCAAAGCAACATTTGCCTACCGGGCGGCGGCGTTTTTGTTGGCGCAAACCGACGGGCTGGCCCTCGGCCCCGCCACAGCACTTGGCCTGTCAGAAGATCACCCAGAAATGCGGCTCATCCGCGCTGGCGCACATCCGCGCCTCGCCGTCATCCGGCGCGGGCCAAATGACAAAGGCGACAAGATCAGCGCCGATATTCGCGTCGCCGATATTCGCAAACTCAAGAAGTTCTTTCACATGAGTGCGGCCGATGGCGGCCAAAGGGTGGTGATCGTCGATGCTGCCGATGAGATGAATGTCTCTGCCGCCAATGCGATCCTTAAAGAGCTAGAAGAACCACCCGCCAACACCACTTTGCTGCTGGTCTCGCACCAACCGTCACGCCTTTTGCCAACCATCCGCTCGCGCTGCCGCAGCTTGCGGTTTGCGCCGCTCTCGCCCGACGATATGGCACAGGTTTTGGCCGAGGCCGATGTCACCACCACAGCCCCCGAGGCGCTGGCCGTTCTGGCCGCTGGCTCTGCCGGGCGCGCCATCGCCATGGCCCAAAATGATGGGCTAGAAATCTACGCCGCCCTGATCCGCCTGTTTGAAGGCCTGCCCAAGTTTGACCGCCCCCTCGCCCAGAAACTGGCCGAGGCCACCGCCGGGCGCAACGGTGAGGCCCGCCGCGACCTGACCGTCGAACTGATCGGGTTATTCATCGCCCGCACCGCCCAAGCGGGCCTTCTCGGCGAACCAGACAGACAAGGGGCACCAAACGAGGCCCGCCTGCTGACGCGCCTGTGCCCAGACACAGTCGCCGCCCGGATTTGGGCCGAATTACAGATTGATCTGGCCAGCCGTGCGCGCCACGCGCTGGCGGTCAACCTTGACCCCGCTGCGCTGATAATGGATATGTTTTTCAGGATAGAAGAGGCCGCCAAGGCAGCGGCCGCTCCCTAACCGCGCAAAACAATTAGAAAAGCCACCCGATGACCAAACCTGTGCTCGTAGACAGCCATTGCCACCTTGATTTTGATGATTTTGAGGGCGAAGTGCCAGACCTCATTGCCCGTGCGCAAGAAGCTGGCGTCATGCGTATGGTCACGATCTGCACCAAGCTGCGCCAAGAGCCGCGTGTGCGCGCGCTGGCCGAGGCCCATGCGCCACTTTTCTACGCCGCTGGCACCCATCCGATGAGCGTGGTCGATGAGCCAATGGCCTCACTCGAAGAGCTGATAACCCTCGCCGACCACCCCAAATTTGTCGGCATCGGCGAGTCTGGGCTGGACTATCACTACACAGCTGAAAGCGCTGCGCGCCAAAAAACCTCCCTCGAAATCCACATAGAAGCCGCCCAAGAAACCGGGCTGCCGCTGATCATCCATGCCCGCGCCGCCGATGATGACATGGCCGAAATTCTAAGCGCCGCCCATGCGCGCAAGAATTTTGCCTGCGTCATGCATTGCTTCTCATCCAGCGCCGAGCTGGCCAAGGCAGCACTCGATCTGGGCTTCTACCTGTCAATGTCAGGCATCGCCGCCTTTCCGCGCAGCAAAGACCTACGCAACATTTTCGCCGCCGCGCCGCTAGAACGCATATTGGTTGAGACCGACAGCCCCTACCTTGCCCCGCCGCCATTTCGCGGCAAACGCAACGAGCCCGCCTATGTCGCCCATACCGCCCAAGCTGGGGCCGATGCGTTTGGCATATCACTGAGCGATTTCGCCAACGCCACGACGGCGAATTTCGACAGGCTCTTCGCCAAAGCAGCCAGCTGGACCGCGCCCGCATGAGCAGTTTTACCGCCCGTATTCTCGGCTGCGGTTCGTCTGGCGGCGTGCCACGGCTGGGCGGAATTTGGGGCGCTTGCGACCCGGCCGAGCCGAAGAACATCCGCAGCCGCTGCTCGCTCTTGCTCACCCGCACCGGGCCAAATGGCAGCACCCGCGTGCTGATCGACACCTCGCCAGACATGCGCCAGCAGCTGCTGACCGCCCAGATCGGCGAGGTTGACGCGGTGGTCTACACCCATGCCCATGCCGACCACGTGCACGGCATTGATGACCTGCGGATGATGGTTTTCAACATGCGCCGCGAGCTGCCGGTCTGGGCCGATGCCGAGACCGCTAACGGTCTGCTTAGCCGCTTCGGATATGCCTTTGTTCAGCCCAAAGGCTCTACCTATCCGCCGATATGCGAGCTCAACCAGATCAACGGCCCAGTGACGATTGATGGCGCTGGCGGCAAGCTGGTCCTGCACCCGTTTGAGGTCACTCATGGTGCAATTGACGCGCTGGGGTTCCGTATTGGCGGGCTTGCCTACCTGCCCGATGTATCGGCCATGCCAGATGAAAACTGGCCGCTGCTAGACGGGCTCGAATGCTGGATCCTCGACGCGCTGCGCCGCAAGCCGCACCCGACCCACACTCACCTTGAACAATCACTGCAATGGATTGAGCGCGCCGCCCCTGCAAGCGCTGTGCTGACCAATATGCATGTCGATCTCGACTACCGGACGCTGGTGGACGAGCTACCCAGCCATATCACCCCCGCCTATGACGGCATGGAAATCAGCCTGAAAAGCGACCCGAGCATATGAGCGCTATTATCGCGATTATCCTGCCTGTCTTCCTCGTGATCTTAATGGGGTATCTGTTTCGGTGGCGCAAACTCATCAGTGATGGTGGCGTCGATGGGCTGATGAAATTCACCCAAGGCTTCGCCATTCCTTGCCTGCTATTCCGCTCAATCTCGCATCTCGATCTTTCGGCGAGTTTCGAGCCAGCGCTGATGATCAGCTTCTATACCGGCGCTTTAAGCGGCTTCGCCATTGGCATGCTCGGCGCGCGCTATTTCTTTGGCCGTGACTGGGAAGACAGCGTCGCTATCGGCTTCCTCGGCCTGTTCTCAAACTCGCTGCTGCTCGGCCTGCCGA
>JAESRD010000171.1 GCA_016764835.1 Paracoccaceae bacterium
CAGACATAAGCCGGGTCTTTCGCGACGCCGTTTTGGCGCTGGCCGAGCATAATGAATTTGCGCGGCCAATGGTCAATTCGGGGCGGCTATCTGTGCCTTGCACCTATGATGGATCGCCGCTCAACACCGTTGACGCCCTTGACGGCCCGGCCCGCACCCGGCCCGGCTCGACATGCCCAGACTTGCCAATAGGCAGCGGCTATTTGCTGGAGAAACTCGGGACTCATTTTACAATTTTGGCCATTAATACCGCCGTCCCGGCCAGCATAGCCGCATATGGGCTGACACTGAATGCATTGCAGCTCAACACGGATGAGCACCCTCTGTTGCAGGAACGCTATTTGGGGCGCGCCACCAAGGCAGTCTACCTCATCCGCCCAGACCAACATGTGGCAGCACGTTGGGATATTTGGGATGAGAGCGCCGTCGCTGACGCCGTCGCCCGTGCACTAACAATTGAGGGCCAAACATGAGCAAGCTGACACAAACACCAAACCTCACCCGCCCGGACCATATCTATGCCAGCCTGCTTGACGCGCATGACGGGCTGACCGAGGCAGAAAGCAAAGCTTTTAACGCCCGCCTGATTTTGGTTTTGTTTAACCATATTGGCGACGAGACTGTGCTGGCTGAGGCGCTTTGCGTCGCAAAATGATCGGGGCTAGGGCGCGTTTGCATAATCTCTAAGCACGGTGCCTGTCGCCAGACAATGTGCCAACATTGGGCTCAGCTTCCACACGACCGGATCTTCTTTTGCCAGCGCCTCGATGCCGTCACAGATAGCCTTCACGCCCAGATGATCAGCATAATGCATCAGCCCGCCGCGCCATTTCGGGAAGCCGTAGCCAAAGACAGTGACCAAATCAATATCACGGGCCGAGGCGGCAATGCCCTCGTGCAAAATATTGCAGGCCTCATTGATCATGGCTAAAACCAGCCGCTCGCTCATCTCGGCTGCGGTGTAATCGCAGCGCGTGATCTTGGCAAAGCGCGCTTCTTCTAGAGCCAGATCAGCGACAATAGGGTCTTCGACCTTGCCACCACCACCGGGGTGGCGGTACCAGCCAGCGCCAGACTTTTTGCCCAGCTTGCCCAGCTCGATCATACGGTCGGCTATCGGGATATAGCGGCGCCTCTGGTCGCGGGTTGCGTCTTGGCGGCGTCGGTTGGCATGGGCAATATCGAGGCCAGATAGGTCTTGTGCTTCATACGGGCCCATCGCGTAGCCGAATGCGACCATGGCTTCATCAACCTCCCAGGGGGTCGAGCCATCCATCAGCACCGTGTCGGCGGCTTCGCGGTAACGCGCCAAAATCCGGTTGCCGATAAACCCGTCGCAAACACCGGCCAGAACGGGGATTTTGCGCAAACGTTTTGCCAGCGCAAACCCGGTGGCCAGGGCGGCATCACTGGTGGCGTCGCCGCGCACGATTTCGAGCAGTTTCATGATATGGGCGGGGGCAAAGAAGTGCAGACCAACCACGCGTGACGGATCAGGCAGGGTACTGGCCAGCTCGTCAATATCAAGGTAGGAGGTGTTGGTCGCCAGCACAGCATCTGGAGCTAAGTGCATGCTGAGTTTGGCAAAAATATCTTTTTTGACATCCATGCTTTCGAACGCGGCCTCAATGACCAATGCGGCATCTGCGGCGGCGGCATAATCATCGGACGCGGTAAAATCATCTCGACGCGCAGCGGCTTCTGTCGCCGATATCAACCCGCGTTTCAGGCTGGCTTCGATGATTTTATTGACGTTTTCTTCGACCCGCGCCACCGTGTCAACGTCAGTTTCGAGCAGGGTAACTTTGATACCGGCATTGAGCAGCCCATAGGCGATCCCTGCCCCCATCATACCGCCACCGACCACAGCAATATGCGCTAGCGGGTTTGGTGCGGCGGTCAGCCATTTGGGCGCTTTGGCGGCACGTTGTGCAAAAAAGATATGGCGCAGGGCGGTTGATTGCTCAGCGTCGCGCAGCTCCAAAAATGTGTCACGCTCACGGATCATCCCCTCGCTTAGGGATAGCGTGGCGGCCGCGGCAACAAGACCGATCGCGCGCAGCGGCGCTATCTGGTTGGGGCTTTTCTTAGCGGCGAGTATCTGCGCTGCATCTAGGCTGGCGGCATCCACTATAGGGTTGCTCATCTCGCCGACGGTATTGGCCAACTCAAGGCTACCAATATCAAGCTGGCGGGCGACCATGATCGGGTCATCGGCAACACCGTCAATCAGGCCGATGCTTTCGGCTTGTTGTGCGGTTATTGGTTTGCCAGTGGCGATCATGTCGAGCGCTTTAACCATGCCGATAAGCCGCGGCAAACGCTGCGTGCCGCCCGCCCCCGGCACCACGCCAAGGGTCACCTCAGGCAGGCCAATTTTCACATGTGGCGCGGCAATACGGTAGCGGCAGGCCAGCGCCAGCTCGCAGCCGCCACCAAGGGCCACGCCGGTAATTGCAGCGACCCAAGGCACGGCGCAGGCTTCAATCTGATTGGTCAGATCGGGCAGATGCGGGGCGACAGGGGCCGCGTCAAACTCACGCGCATCGCCGCCAGCGGCAAAGGCCCGGCCGGTGCCGGTCAGGATCACCCGCGACAGGCCAGATTGTTCGTTGACCCAGTCAATCGCCCGCTGCAACCCTTCGCGCACAGACAGGCCAATGGCATTTACCGGCGGGTTGTTCATTTCGACAAAAGCGATTGTGCCTTCGCGGCGCATGGTCAATGTCATGGGCGGGGTCTCCGGTAAGGTTGGCGAATAAGTACCTAAATTCAGGGGCTCTCGGTCGGGATATGGCGCATCAAAAGATCACGTAGTTTTTTGGGCGGTGGTGATTTGCGAAAATCCTGAGCCACGATGAAAACACTCACCGTGCGGGTCGAAAAACAGGTTTTGCCATTTTGAACGCCATCAACCCGAAACTCGATTGAGGTATTGCCCAGACGCGACGGCCAGACATGGCACTGCAGTTTATGGCGCGGTGTCACCGGATGCATGAAGTCCATTTCTAACCGCACAAATGGCGTGCCTACATTATGGTCTAGTTCAAGCTGGAACCAGCCATCACCGCCATTATGCTCTTCCCACCAAGCGTTTATCGCGTCGAGTGCAAACCATGGCAAACGCCCGGTATAGGCGATCTTGGCCGGGTCGCAATCCCCCCAAGTGATGCGAATATCATGGACATATTCGGTCCCTGTGCGCGGCTGCATCAATAGGTCTCAACATGGTAGCGACCGGCTTCGCGCATCACGTCGCGCATCGCCACCCATTGCTCGCCCATGCTCTCGGCTATGTTGGTGAAGGCACGCTCAACGCCGTCTTACATGCCGCGCAAACCGCAGATGTAGATATGGGCTTTGGGGTCAGCCAAAATGTCTGCTATTTTTTCTTCCTCAGCCAAAAGCCGGTCTTGAACATATTCTTTTTTGCCGTGGCGCGAATAGACAAGGTGTTGGTCAAGCAGCTCCGGTGGGACTTTGGACAGCGGGCCAAAGTAGGGCAAACTGTCTGGTGAACGCGCGCCAAAGAAGATGGTCATACCGCCAGATTTACCACCGATCGTGCGCTGACGGCGCATGGTGAAAGACCGCATTGGCGCAGAGCCGGTGCCGGTGCAGATCATCAGCAAACGGGCATCAGGGTCGAGGGCAACAGGAATGTCGCGCCAAACGGGCCGGTTACTTGGACGCTGTCACCTTTGGCCAAATCGCAGATATAGTTTGAGCATAGCCCATGTGCGTCGCGCTTGACGGTCAAGGAAACATTGTTGAAATTGGGCCGCTCGCCGTCACGCGGGCTAGAAACGGAGTAAAGACGCGGCAGATGCGGTTGGCCTTTATCGTCGGTTCCGGGCGGGATGATGCCAATGGATTGGCCCTCAAGCACCGGAAATGGCAGGGAGCCCATATCGAGAATAATATGGCGCACATCATGTTCAGCATCGTTGGTCAGCGCATAATTGCCCTGTACTTTCGCACTGGCAGGATTGCCCAGATTATACATGTTGATCGTCGGTTTATCAGCCGATGCCGGGGCTTTGGCTTTGCCGCCAGCGCCCGCATGCGCCTCGGCAAGCAAGGCGGCCATGGCATCATCAAGCGCTTCAAGCCCGGTTGCGGCTTCGTCTTGGCCAAGGTCTTCTTGCTCGGGCATCTCGGCCCATTCGTATTGTTGCTCCAGCGAATATGGCTCAACAACCACCCGCCATTCATCAATTGATCCGGTTGGGCAGACCGGGATACAGGCCATGCACATTTCGCAAATGTCGGCATTAATCACGACATTGTTGTCATCATGCTCAATCGCACCGGCAGGGCAGTTCATCTCGCATGTATAGCAGCGAATGCATATTTCAGGGTCGATCAAATGCTGCTTGAAAGGCTTGGTCATAGTGTTGGTTTCTCTGTACTCAAGATGAGTTCTGGCACGCCTATCAACTCTATCAATGCGGCACAAACGCCCTGACAATCTTTACAGCCGAGGCAGAACTGCCGCAGATCTTCTAGGCTGAACCTGTCCATATTGACGGTCGCGAAGTGGATATTGTCTAAGAGCATCTGGAATTCCCTCATTTTATTGGAGGCCAAAAGGCTGGCCCCCAAATGTTTTCGGTTCAGGCCATGTTCTAATTAGGCCATTTTCGAATTAGGCCATGTGGAGTTTGACATATTCAAAGTCACCCGGCTTATTATCAATACCAACCTTGGGTGCGGCAATCCAACTGGCATATTTTCCGGGTTCAAAACACGGCACCATTAGTGACTGAATAAACGCGCCGTCTTCCTTGGTTGGCAGCCAGTCCTTTTTGCCCGCATCCCACGCTTCTTGGCTAAGCAAATCACCCTCTGGGCTGGCTTTGATCGCCGAGAAAACCCCGATCTGGCGGTGGAAAGCTTCATTTGGCATCATCATTTTAAAGTCGATGCCCATCTTTTGGATGGCCTTATTCCACCGGCCTACGCCGCCAGCCGCGTCGCGCACATAATCATCACGCAGACGCATATTGATCGCCGTTAGCGCCGGCACTTCTTCGCTAACGATTTTGCCATTGACCACATTCGTCACCATGTAGGTGTCATTTTTTAGCTTGTGATCATCATCAATGCGCAGCTCCATATAACGGCCTTTGACGCCGGAGTTAAACGCATTTGCCGCATTGGTTGACACTTCGCGCCCAAACAGATCGAGCGACAAAGTGTAATGCAGATTGAGCTTTTTCTGGATCGTCGGCAGATCAATAACGCCCAGTTCGCGGATTTTTCCGATATCATAGGGGTCGGTGATCCCGGCTTTATTCATTGCCTCGCATGTCGCCTGAATAACCCGGCCAACGCCGGTCTCACCAACAAACATATGGTGCGCTTCTTCGGTAAGCATGAAGCGGCAGGTGCGTGACAGCGGGTCAAAGCCAGATTGCGCCAATGATTCCAGCTGCATTTTGCCATCGCGGTCGGTGAAATAGGTGAACATGAAGAAGGACAGCCAGTCGGGTGTTTCCTCATTAAACGCGCCCAGCATCCGCGGCGCTTCTTCGCTGCCAGATGAGCGGATCAACAGATCGTCTGCTTCTTCACGGCCATCTTTGCCAAAATACTTTTGCAGCAGATAGACCATGGCCCAAAGGTGACGGCCCTCTTCAACATTAACCTGAAACAGGTTGCGCATGTCGTAAAGTGACGGCGATGTCAGGCCAAGATAGCGCTGCTGCTCAACAGAACCCGGCTCGGTATCGCCCTGAATAACAATCAGACGCTTGAGCATATTGCGGTACTCGCCCGGCACTTCCTGCCATGCCAGCTCGCCCGCATGCTCGCCCATAGGAATACGGCGGTCTTCGACCTGCGGTGCCAGCAATATCCCCCAGCGGTATTCTGGCATTTTGACATAGTCGAACTTGGCCCAGCCTTTTGGGTCAACACTGACGGCCGTACGCAGATAGATCATGCTTTTTTGAAAGTTCTGCGGAATGAGATCGTTCCACCAGTTGATATAACCGGGATGCCATTTCTCAAGCGCTTTTAGAACTTTCTTGTCACTGCTCAGACCCACATTGTTAGGAATTTGAGTGTCGTAGTCTACATTTATTAGATCAGCCATTTATCTCTCCTATTTCGTAAACTCGGGCCTATTGCGTCGATTCAGGCCTCGTTAGACGCGTTCCATATTGTAATTGCCGCGCAGACCGGTGCCGTAGCGCTGCAAAGCACCCTCTGGGCCAACCGCATTGGACCGGATGAAAATCCAGTTCTGCCAAGCGGTTAGACGGCCAAAGATACGGGTTTCCATGGTCTCAGGCCCGGCAAAGCGCAGGTTTGCCTCCATGCCTGTCAGCGCATCGGGGCTATAGCTGGCGCGTTCTTCTGCAAAAATACGGATCTCATCATCCCAATCAATGTCATCCAAAATCATGGTGACAAGGCCAATCTCGTCGGCCGTTTCAGCCTCTAGCGCCTCGCCAATTTTGGCTTTGGCCACATCCACCTGTGCGGGTTCACCAAGGAACCGGGTTTGCAACCGAGTTAGCCCATTGCCCATCGGATAGGGGCCAAAGTTGGCTTCCGTGAGCGAGATGGCGGCCATATGGCGGCTGTCATCGTCGAACTCATCTTCCATCATATATGACCGGTCAACGGCGAAGAGCAGCTCAGCCAGCACACCGACAAAACAAGAGCCGTGCTCGACCAGTGCCATCATTGAGCGCGAAGTCACATCAACTCGTTTTCAAATCCGCTTCCAATATTGGCGCACTTCATTGGCCAACCAATGATCGGCATTTGCTGCCAACAGCGCCTCATGTGCAGCAAACAAAACCGGGTCGCCTTGGCTACGAAACGCCAGAAGCCCGGCCTCTTTCTCATTCAACCGCAAATGCAAAATTGCGTCATCCAATTCGCGCGCCAGCTTCAGCAAATAAGCCTGATCGCCCTGTGCTTCAAAGGCGGCCATATCACCGGGTGCGGCAGCGTTGGGGCCTTTAAGCGTGATCGTGGCCATGCGTTTGTCGCGGTCTAGCACGACCTCAACCAACCCGTAGCTGATCGACCCATCATCGCTGATGGTTTTATCCAGCGGGCCAAGTGTGATCCCCTTAACAACATCGGCCTTGGCCGAGGCGGCGGCAAATTCACGAGCCCGCTCTTGCACAGTGTCGTCAAACTTTGAGTTGGCAATAACCTCATCCACCAACCGCCATTCAACTGCCCGCTTGCCTTTAATCCCCTCCTCAATCGAGCAGAAAATATCAGCGCGATCACGGCGGACTTTGCGCTTATCAGTCACGCGGGTCAGCCCACCTGTGCCGGGCAGCACGGCCAGCAGCGGCACTTCGGGCAACGACACAGATGAGGTGCTATCATCGGTCAACATAATGTGGTTGCAGGCCAGTGCCAGCTCATAGCCGCCGCCCGCACATGCGCCTTTGATAGCGGCGATATATTTCTGGCCGCTATCCACTTCTGCGGCCTCATAGGTATTGCGGGTCTCATTGGTGAATTTACAGAAATTTACCTTATGACTGTGCTGCGCCCCACCGAGCATGCGGATATTGGCGCCAGCGCAAAACACCCTATCCTTGCCAGATTGCATGATAACCACTTTGACTTCTGGATGCTCAAAACGCATGCGTTGAACCACATCGGCCAGCTCAATATCGACCCCAAGATCATATGAATTTAGCTTTAGCTTATAGCCCTCAAACAGACCGGCAGCTTCATCGACATCCATGATCAAGTTCGCAACCGGGCCGTCATAACTCACCTTCCAATGGCGGTATTTTGACGGGTCTGTCTGAAACTCAATAACGGTTCTCATGGCGCAATCCTCATTTAGATTTCCTCAATTTAGCAAAATGTCAGGCACAATCAATCTATTTATGCACAATAATGCAAATATTATTTGTTATTATTATCAATTAGTTATCGCCGCACAAATGATAGATCAATGTCTTATGCACTATATTACATATTTCACCACAACATTATCCTAACCTTCAACCTGTTCTAACAACAACATCCTCAATCCGCACAAGACGCGATACAAACGCGGCGATCCGCTGTGTCACAATATCGGGGTGATCCAGAAACGGTGCATGGCCGCAATTATCAAGCATCAGGGTTTCAACCGGGGCGTAAGAACGGTCTTCAATTTCGGTAATCTGGGCCAGCGTTCCGTACGGGTCTTGGCGCCCTTGGATCGTCAAAGTTGGGATACGAAAATGGTCGATCACGTCGGCAATGTTCCAACTGACAAAATCGGGATGCAGCCAGCTGTCATTCCATCCGCAAAAAGTATTGTCAGGGTCGCGGTGGTATTTGCCCATGCGTTTTCGCAGATCGGTGTTCTCATAGGCCAGCTTAGCCTTGGCAATTTCGGCAAGCCCCATAGGCTCGGTAAAGAAATGAGGCGCTATCAACACCTGCCCCCGCACCCGGTAATCGGCGACACTACCGGCATAAAGCGCGGCAATCGACGCGCCATCGCTATGGCCCAGTAATATGCAGCGCTGAACGCCAATTTGGTCTAGTACCTGCGGCAAAATTTCTGCTGCTTCGCGGCTCATATAATCGAGCGGGCGGGGCAAATCTGCAAGATCAGATTGGCCGTAACCAGCCCGCGCATAGACCAACACGCCGCAGCCGGTGGCCTGTGCCAGCTTGGCCGGAAAGTCACGCCAAAGCGCTACACAGCCGAGCCCCTCATGCAGTAAAACTATTGTTATGGCACTGTCGGGAGATGGGCCATAACACTGATATTCAAGTGTTTTTCCATCCGCTATCAGCTTCGTGCTGCCTGTCCAATCGGCCATTAACCCATCTCTCTTAGCTTAAATCGTTGTATTTTTCCGGTCGCTGTTTTGGGCAAATCATCGACGACCTCCACCCAGCGCGGATACTTCCATTTGCCAATCTTCTGTTTGACAAATTCCTTCAAATCACTAAGTGCGGCGGCATCCTGCCCCGATTTCAGAACAACAAATGCCTTGGGTTTTTCCAGCCCATCCTCGTCGCGCGCGGCGACGACCGCCGCCTCCAAAATAGCCGGATGTGCCGCTAAAGCCTGCTCAACCTCAAACGGACTGACCCAAATGCCCGACACTTTAAACATGTCATCGGTACGCCCGCAGTAAATCAGGTTACCGGTCTCAGACATTTCATATTTGTCGCCGGTTCGGGTCCACTCGCCTTCAAACGTCGCCCGAGATTTGGCGCGTTGGTTCCAGTAATCTATCGCCGCAGATGCGCCGCGGACCAAAAGTTCGCCAACAACGCCAGTACCAACATCTTGCCCTTCCTCATCGACCAGCCGGGTTTCATATCCCGGCACGGCCTTGCCGGACGAGCCGTATTCAATGTCATCCACTTTATTCGAGATGAAGATATGCAGCATTTCGGTAGAGCCGACACCGTCCAATATGTCGACGCCGAACAGCTTTTTCCACTTCTTGCCGATCTCAGCGGACAAAGCCTCACCGGCAGAAATACAGGTCCGAAATTGCGCGACTGGCGGCCCGCCCGCCTCTTCCCAGTGATGGATCATCGCCGCGTAAAGAGTTGGCACGCCGCAGTAAATTGTCGGCTGGTGGGTCGCCAAAATCTCCGAAATACCTGCCGGGGTTGGCCGCCCATCCAAAAGAATTGCCGTCGCGCCGACAGACATAGGGAAGGACATGCCATTGCCCATTCCGTAGGCAAAAAACAATTTGGCCGCAGAGAAAACAACGTCATCTTCGCGTATACCCAAGACCTGTGCGCCGTAAGTATCGCAGGTAACTTGCAAGGCGGCATGAACATGACGCACACCTTTGGGCTGCCCGGTTGAACCCGATGAATAGAGCCAGAACGCTACTTCGTCTTCGCTACAAGGCACGGGGGTCTGGATAAGAGCGCCCTCCAGAAACTGATCATAATCAATCGTTTGGCTTGGCGCCTTGCCGATGACCACGATCTTGCGCAGGTCGGGGCAATCTTTTGTTGCAGGTAGAACCACCGGTAATAGCGCCTCTGAAACAAAGGCAATTGCCGCGCGGCTATCTTGCAAAATTGTGCGATAAACATCAGTGGCCAAAAGCGTGTTGAGCGGTATTGGCACCACACCCGCCTTGAGCGCCCCCCAGAATATCTCCGGGAACTCTAGTTGGTCGAGCACGAACATTGCGGCGCGTTCTTCACGCCGTATTCCGGCATTTGAAAGCGCATGCGCCACCCTGCCCGATGCTTCGGATAATGCCTGATAGGTGATTTCTCGACCCTTGGCATTGGCCTCTTTGAAAGCAATATTGCCCCCACGACCTTCGGCCAAATGCCGTTCCAAAAACCAATTGGCTGCGTTTCCATTGTATGGCATGGTTTTTCCCTTAATTCTGTTCGAAATCCGGTTACCGCCCGGTAAATTCTATTGCTCCTTCGGGAAGCAAATACAAAACATATGCATCCCCCTCGGTGACGGTCGGGTGATGGTCTGATCCGGGGGGATAGACATACCACCCCTGCGAAAAACCATCGAATTTGGCGGCCCCATCAATGGGGAATATCGCGCCGATTTCACCTTTTGGGTGAACATGATGCGGCCCTTACACATCCTTCATGCGCACGACATCAACACTGAACGCGCCAGCTTCTTGGTCGGGCTTTAGCGCCCGGCCAAACTTGATGCCGCCGGCCTCATGGCGCATGAGCCAACCGTCTCGCTCGCCCTCGACGCAAAGTGCAGCGATACGTTGAAATGTTTTCCCGTCTTTGGGAAACGCCGCATTAAGATGGTTAGCGAGGTCTTGATCGACCGCATGGTCAGAAATGCTTCGAGCAATTTCCCCCATCAATTCTGAGAATTCTTGAATAGACATTTGACGCTCTCCCTAAAAATATACTGCTAAATTTTGGGCAAAGAGTCACTCACAAAATGAGCATAATAATGCCTATTTCTGCAATATAACGCACTTTTCTGAAATCATGACAAAGCGCAGCAAAATGCCGCGCCTGCCCGACTGACCGCGCCTGCCATTATGCTTTTTCATAGAGGGGTCGAACGCCTATCAGTACAAAACTGACCCGGTTTTTAACCGCCGCGCGGCGCGCCAAGACCAGATCGCTACCACGGTATGAGCATCAGCGTGATGAAGGGGAATGCCACCAAAAATACTACGCGAATAATGTCAGAAACCACAAAGAACATCACGGCTTTATAGGTCTCGACCATCGGCGTTTCGCGGTCCATTGCATTGATAATAAACAGGTTCATGCCCACCGGCGGCGTGATCAGACCAACCTCGACCACGATCAGCACCAAGATGCCAAACCAGATGGCGACCTGTTCGGTGTTTAGCCGGTCCAGCGCGCCTTTGCTGACGCCTCTGATCTCGAGCGAGCGTACTTGGTCGCGGGTCAGCTCGGCCCCGGCGGCCAGCGTGTCTTGTATGTTTTGCAATATATCCGGCGCAAGCACGATCCCCTCTCGCAACGCTTCGGCCGCCCGCACGGCATGCAATTCAGCCATTGAGACAAAGCCAAAATCGAGCTGCTGCATGACCGGCCAAAAGATAGGAATGGTCAGCAGGATCATCGACAATGAATCCATCAAACAGCCGAGCAATAGATAGAAGATGAAGATCAAAACCAACACAACAACCGGGCTATAGCCTTGAGCAACAACCCAATTGGCAATTTCTTGCGGCACTTGGGTAAGCGCCAGAAACCCGTTATAAAACGCCGCCCCGAGCACGATAAAAAAGATCATCGCGGTTGAACGCGCGGTTACATAGAAGCTTTCGGCCATGCTCGCACGGTTTAGCCCGCCATTGAACCAAGCGATTAGCCCGGTGCCAAAGGCCCCCACTGCCGCACCTTCTGTCGGGGTGAACCAGCCGAGATAAATGCCGCCAACAACCATGCCAAAGACCAACAAAACGGGCCAGACGGCCAAGAGTGCGCGGAAC
>JAESRD010000172.1 GCA_016764835.1 Paracoccaceae bacterium
GTTTGAGCGAAGTTGTGACCGAAGCACGCGCAGCCGCCATATCCGGCGGCAGCGAGGCGGCAAGCGCCCCGGCGAGCGAGATTGCCGCCCAGAGTGCAAAGGCTGGCCAGTCAACCGCGAAGGGCAGCGGCAGCGCGAATGTCATGGTGCCAATCAACCGGCCGATAAACGCTGAAAGCGGCAGGCTGAGGCCCAAGGCCAGCACCAAAGCAGCCAACCAAAACAGCGCGCCCTCGACCAATAACGTGGTCAGCAGCTGTGCCCGGCGCGCACCGATAGCCCGCAGCACGCCAAATTCGCGCCGCCGTTCGATGACTGAGATACCTTGCGCCGCTGCGAGGCCTGCAAAGCCAACGGCGGCGATCATCGCCCCCAAAGCCTGCACATGACAATGAGGATATTAATGTGGCCCGAGACGGCGGCGACCACCAGGTTTTCGGTAATGGCGCGAGACACCGCGCTGCCATAGGCGCCTGCGCGATCGTCAATAGCCGCGACCAGCCCAGCAGTGTCTGGCTCAATAAGCCGCAAGGCGTTGACGCCGGTTTGTCCGGTTTGAGTGGCAAGATTTGACGCATTAATATAGGCCATGGCCGGGCTCATATATTAGCGCAGAACAGCGCGAAGCGGCGCGGTGAGCAACATGCCATCAAGCGAAAGCCGCACGTCATCGCCAATATCGGGCGCGCCGAGCAAGCTATGTGCTGCTTGGTTGACGACAAGCCCACCGTTGAGATCGGTCTGCGCAAGACTGCCTGCGAGCGGGGTCAAATGGGCGAGGCTGCTGCGCTCTTCCAGCGTCAATAATGCCAGCGATCCATGCCCGCCATCGGGGTAGCTGCGGGTTATCGCCAGCCCATTGGCCCGGGCGGGGGCCACGTCTTGTGCATAGGCAAAATCCAACGGCTGAGCCAGATCGGCGACCAAAACTGCCGACATCTGCGACTGATGTGGGTGCGGCTGCGCGCGTGATATTTGTAGCTGATGCACGTTTACCCCCGCCGCACGCAGCGCCGAGGCGACGCTGATGAGCACCGCATCAACATGCTCTTGATCGGCCAAATCACCAGTGACCCGGATCTCGGCCAGCTCAAGCAGGCCGCCGCCAAGGGCTTCCCAAGTGGCTAAATCCATATAGGCATAGAGCGCCTGCTCTTGCTCGGCGGGGGCCAAAGCCGGGTCAAAGACGCTGCCCGCAACGCCAAACGCAGTAAAGCCACGCCCCGGAATATCGAGCGTGACCGTGCCGCCGATATCAACCTGCGCCACGCCCAGCGCCCGACGCTCGAGCAGCACTGACGGCCCGGCTATGTCACCAGTTTGCTCAAGCCTGATCTGGCCGATTTGTTGCGCCAATGGCTCAGCTGAGACGAACAGCAAAGCCCGGCCAAAGCTGCCATCAGCGCGGCGGCTGCGCGTGCGGATGATCGACAGACCCTCAGCACTGGCCACGCCGTCCATGGCCCGCAGCCGGGCCAAAAGCGGCGCATCAACAGTACCAATATCGAGGATGCCCGAGGCCGGTAGCGTCACGGTATTGGCCGTTGCCATGTCGCGCGTCAGCGCGGCGCGGGCCGAGGTGATGGCGATTGTACAGACCAGCCCAAAGACCATTGCAAGGACCACAAGCGCCAGCCGCCCACCCATGGCTTCAAAGTCGCGCTTCAGCTTTATCCAACCGATTGAAAGGCTCATACTGCGACCTCCGGACTGGTTATCGCGCCGTCTTGCAAGGTAATGATACGGCTGAAATAAGGTGCAAGATCAAGCTCATGCGTGACCATGATTACCGCGTGCCCCTTCTTGGCTTGGACGGCAAACAGCTCCATGACCAGAGCACCAGTGGAACTGTTGAGGTTGCCGGTCGGCTCGTCCGCAAACAACACAGCCGGGTCATTGACCAAGGCGCGGGCAATGGCCGCACGCTGTTGCTGGCCGCCTGAAAGATCACGCGGCAGCTTGTCGGCATGGTCGGCAATGCCCAACTCAGACAGCAGGCTCATTGCCCGGTCGCGCCGCTCAGCCTTGGGGTGGGTGTCACCCAGATCCATTGGCAGGCAGGTGTTTTCAACCACGCTCAGCGCGGGAAGCAGCTGAAAGTACTGGAACACAATGCCCGCATTGCGGCCGCGCCAAAGGGCGAGATGTTCTTCACCAAGTGCCGTGATCTCAACCTGCTCATCACCGGCCATAATCGTCCCCGACATGGCCTTGTCGAGCCCGGCCAACAGGTTGATTAGGGTTGATTTGCCGCTCCCCGAGCGGCCGGTCACGGCAATAAATTCACCAGCCCAGATATCAAACGAGACATTGTCGAGCGCCGTAAACGCCCCCGATCCGGTCTCAAAAATCCGCGTGAGGTTATGCGCAGACAGGCGCGGCTGTTGTGGGGGGCATGGCGGTCTCCAGTTTGTGGACATCTGTCCATTTCTGTCATAGCGTCCATAATTGACCCACGCCGCGCCTATGCAACCGCGTGCTGCAAGACAGCCGCCGCCGCGCTTGTCCATTAGGAGACAGATCATCGACCGTCGCAGCAAAAAGACCCGCGCTCAGCTGATGCAAGCCATGGTCGCGCTGATGCAAGACCGCATATGGGAGGAGATCCCGGTGCGCGATATTTGCGACAAAGCCGACATTGCCCGCTCGACATTTTACCTGCATTTCGCGGGCAAGGCCGAGCTGCTCGACTTTGCGTTTCGCTTTCTGGGCGACGAGATACGCAGCCAGCCAAAGGACCGCAGCCTAGACACCGATGCCTGCTTTGCAGTGTTGCCAGTTGTGGTGCGGATGATGACAACCGACGACCGCGGTTTTCTGTTCACCCGTGACGCCGCCTCGCAAACCACCTATCTGGCCCGCGAACGGTTGCGCCATGTTATCGAGACCCTGCTCGACGAAGAGCTGCAAGCTTCTGCGCGGTTTGGCTCCTTGCCCAAGCTCGACCTCGCCTTTTGCGCCGCCGGGGTTTTTGGCGTGATAGAGGCGCGCCATTTGGGCCAGATCGACCATGACCCGGCCCAGTTACTTGCCGCACTCGACACATTAATGGCGCCGATATTGGCCCGGTCTGAGGCCAAAGCTTGACGCAAACAGTGCTAATAACTGGTGCGCGCGCGCCCGTCGCACTGCATATGGCGCGGCTGCTTCACGGCGCCGGGCATCGGGTAATTTTGGCCGACAGCCTGCGCCAGTCAGTTTCATTTTCCACGCGCGCAGCCAAAGTCTGCACTGTTTTACCGGGGCCAAATCAAGGGCTTGGCGCTTACGGCGCGGCGCTTGGCCAACTGATCAATAAGCACAAAATAACCGATATTGTGCCGACCTGCGAAGAGGTGTTTCATCTGGCGCAACTTGCAGGACAGGGCCAACTTGCCGCCAAGCTCCATGCGCCGTCGATAGCGACTTTGGCCCAAGTACATAACAAGTTCACTTTCCAAGAGATCGTGCGCGAAATGGGCCATGCCGGTCCAAAGACCACCCTGCTGGCATCGGCGCAAGACCTCGTACAGGTGCGCGCAAATGCAGCCAAGCTGGTGTTCAAACCGGTCTGGTCGCGCTTTGGCTCTGAAGTGCTTATCCGGCCTCGACCTGACGAGGTTAACATCGCACCCAGCCCCAACACCCCTTGGCTGGCCCAAGAAGCACTGAGCGGCGACGAGATCTGCGCCTATGCGCTGGCGACGCAAGGCAGGCTGACAGCCCTGTCGCTCTACAAGCCGCTTTATCGCGCCGGGCTAGGCGCTGGCGTGTTCTTTGAGCCGCTGCGCGACATGCCAGACCTGCGCGCCTTTGTCAGCGCATTTGTCGCCGCAACCAACTGGTCGGGGCAAATATCCTTTGACCTGATGCTGCTGCCAGATGGCCAGATCATGCCGCTAGAATGCAACCCCCGCGCCACCAGCGGGCTGCATTTCTTTGCCGATGGCCCGGCCTTTGCCGCAGCCCTTTTTGCGGGCAAAACCGCCATGCCCGACGTAAGCAGACCGCAAACAATCCCCCTCGCGCTCTGGCTTTATGCCGGGCCAACAGCCCTCACAAACGGTCAATTAAAGCAGCTTTGGCGCGACGCCAAGCGCGCCGATAATCTGTTGCGCTGGCCCGGCGACACCGCCCCCGCGCGCCGCCAACTGCCAGCCTTGGCTGAGATAATATGGTTAGCCCTGCGCCGCAAACAAAGCCTGCAAGCCGCCGCGACCGCCGATATTGAGTGGAATGGGCCCTAAAGTTCGATCTCGAACGATTGCGATTGGCCCGCCGCCGCTGGCTGCCGCCCGGCGGCAATCGCCTCAATATCACAAGCACCCTCGTAGGTCAAGTAGTAAAACA
>JAESRD010000173.1 GCA_016764835.1 Paracoccaceae bacterium
GTTGGCCCAGAGCCCGCCAAGTGCCGCCTCGGCCTCAATCACGGCTGAGGCGTCATCGCTCTCGTCACCCGGCGTATCAGCGCCAGCGACATCAGTGATGTCGGAATAATCCAGCGCGTAAAATATAGTCAACCTGCCATTTTCCGAGATTGGGAAAGCCAGGCCGGGGCTGAGCCGGAATGATTCTGTGTCATAGAGCGCATTAGAATTATCGGTTGTCCGGTAATCGATGCCAAAGTTAAACCGCAGATCGCGGCCCAGTAACTGCGGCTCAGTAAAATCAAAGCCAAAGACGCGGTTGGTTTTACCAGTCGAAAGCTCAAAATCGATAGCCTGACCACGGCCCAGAAAGTTGCGCTCATGGAAGGAGGCAACAAGCGAGAACCCATTATCGGAGTTGAAATTGGCGCCGAAGCTCAGCGAGCCGGTATTGGCCTCGACCACATCAACATCGATCACCACTTGATCAGCGCTGCTACCCGGGCGCGAATTGACATCTACCCCAGCAAAATAGCCAAGCGCGCGAATGCGCCGCGCACTTTCGCGGATGGCACGCGGGTTGAAGGGGTCACCCTCAACAAGCGTAAACTGGTTGCGAATAACCCGATCGAGCGTGGTGTTATTGCCTTCAATATCAATGCGTTCGACAAAGAGCCTGTCGCCGTGGACCAGCACATAGTCGATATCGAGGGTCAGGTCGCGATCATTGCGGGTGATACGCGGCTCAACGGTCAGAAAATCAACACCTTGGCGCAGGGCCAGCCGCTCTAGCCGGGCAATATCCGTGTCGATCTTGACCGGCGAATAGTAGACACCAGAGCGCAGCCGAATAGCCCGCTCATAGGGACCGGCATCGACATTATCCATCTCAGACGACACCGTGACCGTGCCAATGCTAAACCGTTGGCCTTCCTGCACATTGATCGTGATCAGATAGGCATCACGGGCGCGGGTCAGCGCCACATCGACATTTTGCACCTGAAAATCAACGTAGCCACGCGAGACGTAAAAGTCTGTCAGGGCTTCGCGGTCATTGGCGATACGCTCGGCAATAAACGTGTCGGCACTAATAAGCGCGCGCAGTGGCCCGGCTTGTTTGGTGGCCAAAACCCCGCGCAGGCGGCGCTCAGAATAGTTGCGGTTACCGATGAAGGAAATACGTTCAATCTCGCTGACGCCGCCCTCGGAGACGACGAAGACAAGATCAACCCGGTTGTCACTGCGCTCAATGATCCGCGCCGCAATCGTGGCATTTACCCGGCCACTGACAACATAGGCCTGCGTGAGCGCTGCGACATCTTGCTCAGCGGTAATGGGCGAATAAACCCGCCGCTCAGCTGAGCGCACCAAAGCGCTCAGCTCGCCGTCGGAGAGCCGTGCATTGCCCTCAAAATTGATCCGGTAGATCGTCGGATATTCAACCACCGTGATGATCAAAGTGCCGCCCCGCGGCACAAGATCAACGCTGGCAAATAGCCCCGTCGCCCGTATCCTCTGCGCCGCATCATTAAGCGCGCCGGCAGTTATAGTCTCGCCGCGGGTCACCCCGGCATAAGACAGGATCGTGCCTGTCTCTATCCGCTGGTTGCCCTCGATCTGGACTGAATTAAAAGTAAAGTTCTGCGCAGTGGCAGGGGCTGCAAAAGCAGCAGCCAGCGCCAAAAACAAAACAGCGAACAGCGCCTTAGCGCGGCCCAAAAAAGCGCGATCAACAGATCCCATCGCATCCCCACAAGCAATGTTATTATTATGCTTATGGAGTACCGGGATTGCGGATGCTTGTCAAAACGAAGTCGCAATAAAATGGACCGCAGCCCGCTAAGCAGCGAATATGCGCCAAAGAGCCGCAGCTGGTTTAGGCAATACGCGCGATTTTGGCTCAGATCGAGTGGCCCATTGTGCTCTCAATTGCCATGGTCAACGTGCCAATCCAAGCACTGGCGCCGAGCAGAAACACGATTGCGGCAAGATAGAACAACCGGTCCCAGTTGATATTAATCAACAAGGTCAAGCCTTTGGTGCTATTCATCAAAGCGTTCATAACGTACCTTTCCACTAATGGGACAAGTAAATTATACGCTTTGAATATGGCGACATTAAGTCAGCTTAACACTTCACTTACGGGTTTGAGCTTACGGGCAGAGGAACAGATCGTTGAGCAGGCCAAAGGCCATGAGCGACAAGATCAGCGTCAGGCCAAAGCCCATAAGCACCCGCAATGAACGCTCTGACGGTGGGCGCCCTGTTATGGCTTCATAGGCATGAAATACCAAGTGGCCACCATCAAGAATGGGGATCGGGAACAGGTTCAGCAGCCCGATTGCGGTTGATAACATACCGATAAGCCAGAAGAAATCGCTCAAACCCTGTTCAGCCATCGAGCCCGCGACCTCGGCGATAGCCACCGGGCCAGACAAGTTGCACGACGATATTTTGCCGCCCAGCATATAATAGAGCCCGGTAACCGATGATTTGCCGATCCGCCAAACCTGACCAATGGCCGCTTGGACAGAATCGCCAAAAGGTGGCACTTCGGTTTGCATCTCGAAGAACAGGCCAGAGGAGACGCCGAGCAACCAGCGGGTCTCAAACCCGCCTTCGGCCAATGGCAGGTCAACCCGGCGTGGGGCAATGGCAAATTCTTGCACGTCACCGTCGCGCCATACTTCAAAAACCATGACCTGACCATCAGAACCCATGACCTTTTCGACCATATGTTCAAAGGCAAAGACCGGTGCACCGTCAACCGACAGCACAATGTCACCGCGCAAAAGCCCGGCATCATTGGCCGCAGAATTGGGGTTGATCGCCCCGGCCAGCGGAATCTGAAGATAAGGGCCGGTTATGTCAAGCTCGGCACCGTCGCGCAGCACGGTGTAGGTCAACTGAGGTTCAAGCGGCAGGTCAGCCGGAAACAGACCTGTGCCGTTCTCAGATTCCATCGGCAAGCCGTTTACGGCAATAAACACATCGCCCGGTTGCAGGTCGCTGGCAAACGCCGCAGGCATTTCCGAGACCGAGGCCACGACAATCGGGTCAGTCGGCCGGCCCTGCTCCAGCATCAGAACCGTAAAAATAATGATAGAAAGTATGAAGTTAAAGACGGGCCCGGCAGCAACTGTCAGCGCGCGCGCCCAAACCGGGGCACCGAGCATAGTGTTGCGCCCACCGGCTGTGCCGCCAAAACTGGCCGCATTCGCATCACCCAAAAACTTTACATAGCCGCCAAAGGGCAAAGCCGAGACCTGCCACTTGGTGCCGCGGCTATCGACCCGGCTCCACAGAACTTTGCCAAAACCCAGTGAGAACACCTCAGCCTGAATACCTGTCCAGCGGCCGACAATATAATGGCCAAACTCATGTACCGCGACGATAATCGACAAAGCGACGATGAACGAGGCCAAGGTAAAGGCAAAATCGCCCAATTGAGAAATAAGCTGCGACAGATCCAAAGCGCGTATCCTTTGCCTTTAGGGAGGCATATTGCCCGAAGTGGGGCATTCATATTTGCCCGAAGTGGGGCATTCATATTTGCCCGAACTGGGGCTCTAATTATTGCCCGAAGCGGGCCATCATTTCATTTGCTCGTATCCGGGCAAGCCGGTCAGTCTGCAAAATGCTATCTATGTCAAGCGTGGCAATTTCCAGCCCCTGCCCTGACGACATTTTGTCAAGAACCGCTTCAACCACGCTTGCCATGTCCTGAAAACCAATTTGTTTGGCAATAAACCCGTCAAGTGCTGCCTCCTTGGCGGCGTTAAACGCGGCACCGGCCAGTCCGCGCAGGCGCATAACCTCATGGGCAAGGCCAAGCGCGGGGTAGCGCTTCGGGTCAGGATCCGAGAAATCCAGCCGACCGATCGCCGCCAGATCAAGCCGCTCTACCGGCAATGCGCCGCGTTCGGGCCAGTTGAGCGCATAGCCGATTGCATGGCGCATATCATGCGGGCCAATATGGGCAATCAACCCGCCATCATGGTGGCCGACGAGGGCATGGATCAAACTTTGCGGATGGATGATTGTTTCGATCTGCTCAGGCTCAAAGCCGAAAAATTCACGCGTTTCAATAAGTTCCAGTGCTTTGTTAAACATCGATGCACTATCGATGGTGATCCGCTGGCCCATATCCCAGTTCGGATGGGTCGCTGCCTGCTCTGGTGTGGCCTGTGCGAGCTTTTCAAGCGGCCAGTCGCGAAACGCGCCACCAGAGGCGGTGATGATTACCCGCTCAACACTGGCTGGGTCTTCGCCGCGCATCGCCTGAAAGATGGCAGAATGTTCGCTATCGACAGGCA
>JAESRD010000174.1 GCA_016764835.1 Paracoccaceae bacterium
CTGCCGGGATGTGACAGTTATGATCGACAATGTTTTCATCCCCGAAAAGGAAGAAGGAATTGTCAGGTAATCTGAGGCATCCAATTTGCCGTCGATATCCCATGCTTCGAGGATCAGATTGTCGGCGTCTTGGCTATAATCACAAATATCGACAGAAACGTCTGTGATAACTGTTGCCGTGAAATCGGCACGAAATAGCGCGGTGGTGCCAGTGTCGCCAAATATCCCCGTTTGGGCGCCGTCGTTGTAACGACGTTTGCGCCATTTTGCGTTATTGCCACCCCACTGAGGCCAACCCCGGTAATGACAGTGCTACTCGCTTAGGTTTTGAAGCCGATTGTCGTTGCCCGCACTGCGACGGTTGGTCGGGCCAAAAAGCCCCCTGCGATTATTGATTTGTACATAAGAAAATTCGGCAAATAGATAGGTCCAAACTGCTACCAAAAATTGATGTGCTTCCAATTGAGAGTAAAATAATGACGCTAATTTGGTGCATTTTGGGAAACAGTCTATTTCCTATAATGATACAATAGATTGATAGTGTTGACAGATATTAGCAAATGGCTTGTTTCTAACGTTCAATCAGCGTGATGTAGGGCCGCCGTTTCATGCCTCAAAAATCGTCGCGCGCCAGTGATTTACCTTTGGCTTGGAAGCTGTCAGGCTGAGGCAATGACAAAATTGGTCTCCATTCCGCTGTGGTTGCTTATACTGGTTCTGCTGTTTGCGGCGGTCACATTTGCCTCGCATTTTCTCTTTCCATCAGTGCGTTGGTTCTTTAGGCGCCGCGCTGAGCGGCTGGTCGCGCAGATGAACAAGCGGCTGACCCGGCCGATTGAGCCGTTCAAACTGGCCAAACGTTTCGATATGGTCCAGCGGTTGGTCTATGACCCGGCGGTGAGTGCGGCCATTCACGACCATGCGCAGCGGCACGGTATCCCTGAAAACGTGGCTTTTGAGCAGGCGCGGGCTTATGCGCGCGAAATCGTGCCCGGTTTTTCGGCGACAGCCTATTATTCTGTCGGCATGCGCTTTGCCCGCTGGATGTCGCGCTCGCTTTACCGGGTAAAGGTTGATGAGTTGGACAAGAACCGGCTTGATGAAATTTCTGGCGATGCGGCCGTGATCTTCGTCATCAACCACCGCTCGAACATGGATTATGTGTTGATCACGTGGCTGGTCTCTAACGCCACCGCTCTGTCATATGCTGTGGGCGAATGGGCGCGGGTCTGGCCGCTTGCGCCGATTATTCGCTCGATGGGCGCCTATTTTATTCGGCGCAAAGACCGCAGCCAGCTCTACCGGCGGGTGCTGGCGCGCTATGTTCAACTGGCCATGGAAGGCGGGGCGACCCAAGCGATCTTCCCCGAAGGCGGCCTAAGTCTTGACGGCGCGCCCTGTCCGCCCAAGCTTGGCCTGCTCAACTATATTGTCACTGGTTACGTACCCGGCGGCGGCGATGTTGTGTTCATTCCGGTCGGTATGAACTACGATCAAGTGCTGGAAGACCGCTACCTGATCAACGCCGACCAAGCCGGGAACAGGCGGTTTCGGCCGCAATATGGGCCGGCGACCATGTCGTTTCTGGCGCATATTAGAGACCGTGTTTTGCGGCGGTTTAAACGTTTTGGAACCTTTTCAGCTTCGTTTGCAGCCCCACTTTCGCTCGACGAGTTTATCAAAAACCGTGGCGGTGGCGTTGATGACAAGCTCACCGAAGACTTGGCCCTAGAGTTGATGGCCCGCATGGGCGCAGTGATCCCGATCATGCCCGTGCCGCTTGTGGCGAAGATTTTGCTCAAGGGGCAAGGGCTGGATGAGGCGACAATTACCGCCGAGGCCGCGGCGCTTTTGGCGCTGTTTGAGGGCGGTACCGTGCCAATTCCAGACAGTAATGCCGCTGAGATTTGCGCCGATGCGCTTGACCAACTTTCCCGGCGTAAACTGATAAAGAAACAGGGGCAGCTGTGGCTGGTTGTGGCTGAGGAAGTGCCTGTGCTTCGCTTCTATGCGAACTCCATCGCCCATCACTTTGTCGATCTGTTACCCATTGCTGATCAGTCGGACGAGTAATAAAATTACAAAATAACATCCTTTCGGGTTGCAATATTTCTCCCAGACCTCTAATTCCTGACTTGCACATCGATTCTGCGGTGCAGCAAAAAGGATGGCTACGATGGAGAGTAACATGGCCCTTGATCACAATCAGACCCCCGCCGAGCCAGTTGTAAAAACCGTCTATCAGCCCGGTGAGTTTCCGCCGCTCGGCCATGTGCCAGAGCAAATGTATGCGTGGACGATACGGCGTGAGCGGCACGGCGAGCCTGACAAGGCGTTTAAGGTTGAGCTGGTTGACGTGCCACGCCCTGATAGCCACGAAGTGCTGGTCATGGTGATGGCAGCGGGCGTTAATTATAACGGCGTTTGGGCTGGGCTTGGCACACCGATTAGCCCGTTTGATGTGCACGGGGCTGACTATCACATTGCCGGCTCCGACGCGTCAGGCATCGTTTGGGCCGTGGGCGATAAGGTAAAACGCTGGAAAGTCGGCGACGAGGTTGTCATCCATTGCAACCAAGATGATGGCGATGATGAAGAGTGCAATGGCGGCGATCCGATGTTTTCGCCCAGCCAGCGGATATGGGGCTACGAGACGCCGGACGGCTCGTTTGCGCAGTTTACTTGTGTGCAATCACAGCAGCTTATGCGCCGCCCCGCCCATCTGACATGGGAAGAAAGTGCCTGCTATACGCTGACACTTGCCACCGCTTACCGGATGCTATTTGGCCATAGGCCACATGTGCTTAAGCCGGGTGATAATGTTCTGGTTTGGGGCGCATCTGGCGGGCTTGGCTCTTATGCGATCCAGCTGATCAATGTGGCCGGGGCCAATGCGATCGGTGTGATCTCGGATGAGAGCAAGCGTGATTTTGTCATGAGCCTTGGGGCGAAGGGCGTGATTAACCGCAGCGATTTTGACTGTTGGGGGCAGATGCCCGAGGTCAATACGCCTGAATATAAGGAATGGTTTGCCCAGACCCGCAAGTTTGGCAAGGCGATCTGGGAGGTCACCGGCAAGGGCAACAATGTTGACATGGTGTTTGAACATCCTGGCGAGGCGACCTTCCCTGTCTCGGTGTTTGTGGTCAAACGTGGCGGCATGGTTGTCATCTGTGCGGGGACAACCGGCTATAATCTGACATTTGATGTGCGCTATTTGTGGATGCATCAGAAGCGGGTGCAGGGCAGCCATTTTGCCAACCTCAAACAGGCGGCAGCGGCGAATAAGCTGATGCTAGAGCGGCGGCTTGATCCGTGCATGTCTGAAGTTTTCAGCTGGGCTGAAATCCCTGATGCGCATAGCAAGATGCGGCGCAATGAGCATAAGCCGGGCAATATGGCGGTGCTGGTACAGTCCCCGAAAGTGGGGCTGCGGACTTTTGAAGACGCGGTTGAGGCTAGCATCCAGCCTTAGTTCTCGCCGCTGCTGAGCGTTAGCGGGGCCGGGCCGGTGTCGAGGTCTGAGGTGATCAGTGGGCCAGAGGGGCGAGCAAGGGCAGCGCGGGTCACCCAGCGTAGCTCGTGCTCGGCGCGGGTTATCGCGACATAAGCCAGCCGTTTCCACAGCGGCTGGCCCGCCTCGATCCGGCCTATTTTGGCGGCGACATAAATGTCTGGAGCGAAAACCTGCACCGTATGCCACTGAGACCCTTGGGCTTTATGGATTGTCACCGCAGCACCGTGCAAAAACGCGGCGCCCATTTTGGCGGCAAACGGGATAAATGGCTCGGCGTCACCCTCTTGCTCAATTTTGATTATGCTGGCCGCGCTGACCTGCGGCTCAAGCGCACCAAAAACATGCAGCCGCGAGAAGCCCGGCTTGCGGCCTGGCCCAAGGTAGACAACCTGCGCGCCTTTAATCAGCCCGCGGGCTTCAAGGTCTAGCCGCCGTTTGCGGTGTTTTAGCGGCAGCTCAATCCCGTCGCAAATCAGCGGTTCGCCCTCAACCAGCTCATCATCTGGTGCGCCATAAGCGGCACGAAACGCGTGGATCATGCGAATCCGGGTGGCATTGCGCCAAACCAGCGCTGGCGAGCGGGCCATCAGATCAGACTCGACCCGGTGGGCCAGCACAACACGGTGGTCGCGGTCGGCGGCCTCGCGGATCATCTGTTCAAAATCATCAAAACTCAGCGCCGGGTCGGCCAGAGCATGGGCCAGATCAAGGATCGGATTATCGGCCTCTTGGCGGTGCACCCGCGACAGGGTCATTTTGCTGGCGTCAGGCAGGGTTTCAAAAACCATACCACCCGATGATTGCACCGGTGGCAGCTGGGCCGGGTCACCAAACAGCAGCAGCGTCGGGAATATCTCTTTGAGGTCTTCGAACTGGCGGGCATCGAGCATTGAACTTTCATCGACAAAGCCAATATCGAGCGGGTCGTCGCGCCGTTTCCAACCAGTGATAAAGTCAGAGCCACGCAGCCCGGCAGCGGCTAAAGCTGCCGGGATGGAGGCGTGATTTTGATACGAGTTCCACGCCCGTTCAAGCGCGGTTTCGGTCAGGCCTTCGACTGTCGGTTGCTCGCCGCCCGCAGAAAGCCACTCGGCTATCTTTTCATATTCGGGGTCATAAACCGGCGTGTAGATGATCCGGTGAATGGTGGTCGCTGGCACGCCATGCGCGCGCAAAACACTTGCGGCTTTATTGGTCGGCGCAAGAATGGCCAGCGTGCGGCGGCCCTTCTTGCGCTTGCCCTCATAATCGCCCGAGATGATATCCACCCCGGCCTCTTTGAGCGCCTTGGTCATCTGCGCCAGCAACATGGTTTTGCCAGAGCCTGCCTTGCCAAGTATCGCCATGACGCTGCTGGTGCCCGAATCGGGCGGGGTTAGCAGCGCGTCGCTCAGGTTTACCCCGGCTTGGGCCAGCATATGGGTGACACGGTCCCAAGCCTCGGCCTGATCGTCAGAAAGGGTAGGGACCTGTGCATTCATAGCTCCCGTTTAGCCGGGCAATGCGCCGGGGGCCAGTCTTTACGCAGGTCAGTCTTTTACGGAATCCAGCCTTTAGCCGGTCAACTTAAGCTGATTATCGGCACCAAAGCTGCGGTTGATCCAGTGGTTCGACAGCTCAGATGACAGGCCCGCCTTGCGCAAAAGCCGGTCGCGGCCACTGGCGTCATATTCCCATAGGCCAACGGAGATCTTGTCGCGGCCAAGCCCACGGCTGCCAAGTACGGCGGGCGAGGCGCCGATAAGCCGGTAAACCCGGATCATGCGGGCATCAAACACGCCAACAAAGTGGCTGATTGAATAGGCGCGCATCAGCTCGCTGCCGCCCAGCATCAGCCCAGCAGCAACCCGGCCATCGGCACCGGGGGCCAGGCAAAAGCGGGTACATTCCCAGATCAGCGGGCTTTGAAACGCCACGCCATCGGTCAGGTCAAGAAAGTGATCATTGACCATGGTTCTGCCGGTTGTTGGCAAGAACCGGGCCGAGCCGCCATGGCTGCCGTCCTGGCGCTCCCAGATGACATAAAGCGGGTTCTCGGCGTCATATTCATCGCGCTCCCAGCCTTGGTCATCGACCTTTAAGTCCCAGCCAAGCCGGTCGCAAAACTGATCTTTGCGGTCCTTAAACATGGTGTCCTGAAGAAGCGGAAATTCGTGTAGTTCATTGGCGTGCAAATAACGAAGCATATATGACGTCCTTGCTGTTGCGGCGTTCCCTTGGGGTGAACGATAGCGCAAGGATGGTTAACTGGCGGCTAAGCCACCGTTATAAAAAGGTAAATATATCTTTAACTTTTGCTCAGCGGCCAGTTCAGCGGCCGGGGATGGGGCGGGTATTTGGTTCGTTTTCTGCTTTGCCGGGCCAAGTGCCAGCTGCGGCGCGGGCCGCGCCGCCGGTGACGATCATGCCTTCGCTCAGCGCACGGGCCACGGCATGGGTGGTGTTGATTGCACCAAGCTTAAAGCGGGCACTCTCAATATAGGCGCGCAAAGTATGCTCTGATAT
This sequence comes from Paracoccaceae bacterium, assembly GCA_016764835.1. Next base: position 6,023 of record JAESRD010000174.1, read on the forward strand.
CGACAGCATTTCGGCAACTTGGCCGCGCGAATAGCCCATGGCCAGAAAGGTGAGCGTATCGACTTCGCGTGGCGACAGCGGCCGGGCCGGTTCGGGTTTGCGCGCGCCTTCAAACTCAATGGCTTTGAGGTTGAAGTAATGGGCAATCAAGATTAGCTCGCGCTGGTGGGTTTGGGTGAATTCAAGCCACTCTTGGTCGTCGCAACTATGCGTGAGCGTGAAGAGTGCGAATTGTCCCGAAGGCCCACGAATGGGGATAGAGAAACCTTGATTGCCGATACCATGCTTTATCGCATCAACCCGAAACGCCCGCGCGGCTTTTGATGACCAGTCGAGACGTTTCCAATCAACCGGGTGAAAGCGCTGAAAGCAGCCCTTAACCACCGGATCGATGCGTAGATAGTCTTTTTCTACATAATGTCTGACCCAAGCCGGGTCATATGTGCCGCATCCATATTGCTCACCATCTGAAGACACCCAGTGATAAACGATGTGATCAACGGCGTAGTGGTCCCTCAATTCAATGATGAGAGATTGTACGTCTTCAAGCCCTTTGGCCTCCTCCAGCCGTCCAAGATACGCTTCGAGTTCCAGCCTGCTCTCCTTGCACCACGCGTGGCGCTTCGCTCAGCATAACCTCGCCCTCAACCCGTGCAAGATGCACAGCCTCCTCGAGATGCCCAGCAAGCAACGGTAAATCGTTGCGCTGCGCATAACGGCGAAGGTCGGTTAGGACATCGATCATCCACTCATGCTTCATACCACTCTCCTGACGAACAGTTAATGATTATTTAACAACTTATGGTAGCATGGATGAAATGAACAAAACATTCACGAGAACACACCCCCCAGAAATAGCGGGGGCAGAGCGCGCTAAGCTATTGTTTTTGGGAGGTAGGCAGTTCTAGCGTCGGAAAACCTGAAAAACCGCCGAAGCCGACCACCCGGCAAGAACGGCCAGAGCCAGCGACAAAAGCCCGTAGATTGCGGCATGCTCATGGGCCAGATTATACAGCCAACGTTCAAGCCCAACCTTGCGCACTGTGATGGTCGTATCATAGCGGTCAACCACCGCGCCATCACGGGTGAGGAAGATCCGGGTGACATAATCGCCCTCGATCAGGTTGGCTGGCAGTGCGATTGAAGCCCGAAACAGGGTCTCTTGTTCAAAATCTGCGCCGCCCTCCAGCAGCATATATTGCTGCTGTTCATTTTGAATGCGGATCAGCGCATCACTATAGGCAATGGCCCCGACTTCAGGGTTGCCGATAGAGCGCACGGTTTGGCCGACGCTAATACTGTGGCGCAGGTCTTCGGTATAGCTGATTGTGTCGCGCAGGGCTGCGCTGGTGGCGACCGCATAAAATGACGGCGCTGCGTCGATCTCGACCCGCGATGTGTTGATCCAAATGCCGAAAACCCGCTCCTTGAGCCGCACAGTCAGCGGTAGCTGCGGGCCGGAGACGGTAATGGCGACCTCAAGCGGCGGGCCGGGCGGCAAGGGTGCGTCGCGGCGCACGGCGCCAAAGATCAGAATGTCAGAGCCATCGAATGTGGCAGTTATGGCGACTTCATCTTGGCTCAGGCCGAGCACAATGGCTTCTTCGGCGAGGGTGGCCGTGGCGATGAGCATGAGGCAAAGGGCGAAGAGGGGACGCATTCTACAAACTGCCCGCAAATTCGAGCGAAAACAGCTCGTCAGGCTGGAACAATAGGCCAAATGCCAGCTGCAAGCAGACGGCAATAACCAGTAGCGCCAGCAAGATGCGCAGCTGTTCGGCCCGCAGCCGGGCGCCGATCTGGCTGCCGATTTGCGCGCCAATGACGCCGCCGACAATCAGTAGCAGGGCCAGCACCATATCGACAGTATGGTTGGTTGTCGCGTGCAGCATGGTGGTAAAGGCGGCGACAAAAATGATCTGGAACAGTGAAGTGCCGATGACCACACGGGTTGGCATGCCCAACAGGTAGATCATCGCCGGGACCATGACAAAGCCGCCGCCAACGCCCATGATCGCCGCCAACACGCCGACAAAGAAGCCGACCAGCAGCGGCGGCACCACTGAGATATAAAGCCCCGAGACCCGGAATTTGATCTTGAGCGGCAGAGCATGAACCCAGCCATGTTTGCGCCGCACGGGCGGCACGCCTGATTTATTGCGCGCCAAAGCCCGGATGCTTTCAACCAACATAAGCGAGCCAACAGTGCCAAGAAACACGACATAACAAAGGTTTACCAGCAGATCGACCTGACCGCGTGCGCGTAGCATGTTAAACAATATGATACCGAGCGCTGAGCCCGCCAGCCCGCCGACCAGCAGCACCAGTCCCATGCGCATATCAACATTGCGTTTGCGCAGATGGGCGAACAGGGCCGAGGCTGAGGAGGCGACGATTTGGTTGGCTGATGTGGCCACGGCCACGGCTGGCGGAATGCCGACAAAGAACAAAAGCGGCGTGATTAAAAATCCGCCGCCAACGCCAAACATGCCAGAAAGAATGCCAACCAGCCCGCCGAGGCCAAGCAACAAAAATGCACTGACCGAGACTTCTGCAATTGGCAGATAGATTTGCATCTTACTAAATGTTACCCCAAATTCCCGCTAGGGCCATATGCCGGAGCACGCGGCCTCGTGTCAACAACTGGCCTCAAGGTAACGCAACAACACCCGCTCTAGCTTGGCCGCGCCAATTGGGGCCATGGCCTTGGTATGCTCATGGCTGATCTTCTCAGAACTCATGCCCGCCGCCATATTGGTAATTGTCGAGATTGCAGCAGCGCGCAGGCCCAAAAACCGCGCGAGGATCACCTCTGGTACGGTCGACATGCCAACCGCATCTGCGCCGAGCATTTTGATGGCGCGGATCTCGGCCGGGGTTTCGAAAGACGGGCCAGAATACCAAGCGTAGATGCCCGTGGCCATGGCCACGCTTTCATGTGCGGCGGCTTCTTGCAGAGCGGCCAGCATTTGCGGGTCATACGCGGCGGTCATCGGCACAAAGCGCGTATCTGTCGGTTCGCCGATCAGCGGATTGAGGCCCGAGAAGTTGATATGGTCACTGAGCGCCATGATCGAGCCTGTTGGCATGTCGGGGCGCAGCGAGCCGGCGGCATTGGTGGCAATGACTTGCTCGGCACCGAGGTCACGCAGGACCTCAAGCGGCAGGCGCATCGCGTCTGATTTGCCGTTCTCATAGTAATGCGCCCGGCCGCCAAACACGGCGACACGGACACCGCCAAGATCGCCGATGACAAGGTTGGGGTTATGGCCCGACACGCCCGCATGTGGAAAGCCGGGCAGGTCACCGTAGGCGATAGAGACACCATCGACACGCTCGGCCAAATGGCCAAGGCCAGAGCCAAGGATCAGGCCAAGCTGCACCGGGGCAGCTCCGGCTTTGTCTTGGATCTGCCGGGTAAGATCAGCGCTCTTTGACATAGGGTTCTCCGCCTGCGCGTGGGGGGATGGCCTTGCCGCCAACGCCAGATAGGATGATCACGGTTAAGATGAAGGGCAGCACGTCAAGCAGCTGGCTTTGCACCCTGATGCCGATAACGGCCTCAATAAGGTCTGACCGCAGCGACAGGGCCTGCAAGAAGCCAAACAGCAATGTTGCTGACAGGCAGTGCCACGGCCGCCATTTTGCGAATATCAACGCGGCCAGGGCGATATAGCCGCGCCCGGCGGCCATGTCTTTGACAAAGCCCGCCTGCAAAGCAGTGGCCAGATAGGCACCGGCTATCCCGCACAATACGCCGCAAATAGCCACGGCAGCAAAGCGCAGCCCGGTAACCGAGATACCGGCCGTGTCGACCGCTGCCGGGTTTTCGCCCACAGCCCGGAGCCGCAGGCCAAACCGAGTGCGATAAAGCACCCACCATGACAGCGGCACAGCCAGTAGCGCCAGATAGACGAGTATCGTATGGCCGGAGATCAGCTCTGAATAAAGCTGCATAAATGGCCCAGCATCGGCGATCTCTGCCGATGTTCTAAGCGAACCTGGCCAGTATATCGGCTCAAAACGTGCGTCGCCTCGCAGCTGCGGCGTGCGGCCACCTTGGCCAAACCAGCTCATAGATATGACGACCGTCAGCCCGGCGGCAAGGAAGTTGATCGCCACGCCCGAGAGCAGCTGATTGCCGCGAAAGGTGATTGAGGCAAGGCCGTGCAAAGCCGACAGCGCGAGTGACGCGCCTATCCCGGCCAAAAGGCCGATCCAAGCCGAGCCGGAGACATAGGCCACCGCCGCAGACATGAAGGCCGCCGCCAGCATTTTGCCCTCAAGGCCAATGTCGAATATCCCGGCGCGCTCTGAGAACAGCCCGGCCAGACAGGCCAGCAATAGCGGCGTAGAGAGCCGCATTGTCGAGTCCAGAACTTGCAATATCGTCAGCATTTCCATGATTCAGGTCTCCGCCGTAAATATCTTGAAACTGGCAAAGGCAAAGAAGCCGCCCAGCATGGTTTCGACATAACGCTGTCCGCGTTGGTAGAGCCGCCGAAACGGGGTGCTTGAAAGCAGCAAGGCCCAGCCGCCATGGCTGACCAGCGAGATGACGAATGCCCCGGCAACAAACACCGTCAGGGTTGCGGTATTGGCCGCTTGAAGCCCGCCAACGGCGGCGATTGCCAGCCAGAAGAATAGCGCCTTTGGGTTGCTCATCTGTAATACAAAGCCAGAGAGCCACGTTTGAAAGGGTGAGCGCGGGCGGCTTTCTTTAACAGTCAGCTCGCGGGTGGAGGCAGCCCGGCGAAACGCGCCGTAGGCCAGCCAGAGCAGGTAGCCGGCGCCAAGCCAGCGCATGACTTGCAGCAGGCCCGACATTTCAGCCAAGAGCGCCGAGAAGCCGACCACGGTGATCGTGGCCAAGATGATGGCGGCGCAGCCAATGCCAAGGGCGGTGAGCAAAGCCGGGGCGCGGCCACGGCTGCTGGCCACGCCAAGCAACATGGCCACACCGGGGCCGGGCGACAGCGCCCCTGCGGCTTGGATAGACCACGCGGTTAGCAGGGCCGTCAGATCAAGCGTCATTCTTTTGCCTCCGCACTGGCTTTTGCCCCCGCACTGGCCTTTGACCCCGACCCGAACCGGGTGAAGAACCGTTCAAGCGGTGTGCGCACCATGTTATCAAGCGCCCCGGTGAACAGGATAACCAAGGCTTGAATGACAATGATCATTTCGCGCGGGATCTTGGTCCAGAGTGCCAGCTCTGCGCCGCCTTGGTAGAGAAAGCCAAACAAGATCGCGGCGAGGAACACGCCAAACGGGTGGCTGCGGCCCATGAGCGCCACGGCGATGCCGATAAAGCCTGCGCCTTCAACGGCGTTGAGCACCAGCCGTTCGGCTTCGCCCATGACGTTGTTGATCGCCATCATCCCGGCCAATGCGCCAGAAATTGTCATTGAGACCATAATGATCTTGGTCGGGCTGGTGCCTGCATATTTGGCCGCCGCCTCAGACTTGCCAAAGGAGCGCAGCTCATAGCCGATGCGTGTGCGCCAGATCAGCGCCCAGACGCCAAAACAGGCGGCAATGCCGATAAAGAAGGTGATGTTGGCCGGGGCGGCTCTAGACCATTCAATGCCAAACATGCCGAAAATATCATGCAGGGTTGGCAGGCGCGCGGCTTCTGGGAACTTGGCGGTCGCAGGCTCCATGCTGCCGGAAGGCTTGAGCTGGCTGACCAACAAATAGTTGAGCAAAGCGGCGGCGATGAAGTTGAACATGATCGTGGTGATCACGA
>JAESRD010000175.1 GCA_016764835.1 Paracoccaceae bacterium
CCTGCCAAAGGTGTCGGTAATGACCACGCCAATGCGGGCGCCAAACCGGGCTTGGAGCGCGTTGCGTAATGCGACGGCGCTGGCATCAGGGTCATCTGGCAGCAATATCAGCGTGCCCTCAGCGCCAGTATTGCTCTCATCGACAGCCGCATTGGCCGAGGTAAACCCAAGGCGGTGCTGGCAGATCATCACGCCCTCATTCTGGTGCGGATGGCGGAAAGTTTTGACGACTTTGAGGCTTTCATCCAAGATCACCTGGACCTTGCGCGGGTCTTTGTTCAGCGCTTGGCTGATGCGCAGGGCTTCAGCGCCGGGCGTCACACCGGCCAACCGTACGATCTTGCCTTCGGCTTTTGACACGACCTTATGCGCGCAAGACAGGATATCGCCGTCTTGCAGCGCCAGTCCTGCCGCCTCCAAAGCGTCGCCAATCAGCGCGGCAAGATCATCGCCGGGGCTAATGTCAGGAATACCGGGAACCGGGGTGATCGTCAGGCCCATAGCGCGCCTCGATTCTTAACAAAGGTGGCCAAATCGTCACTGGTGTCGATGTCATAGGCAATGCTGCTAAGCGGCATGATCATGCAGGGGATGTCGGCCGCCGCCGCCTCGGCTTGGTGGGCTTTGCAGGAGCCGAGGCCATAGCAAAAGGCAACCGCATCGGGCGGGCTGGCGATAAGGCAGTTTGTACCGCCGTCATAAGACGGGCAAAGCAACAGCGACGGGGTGTTGCGCGGGACTTGCAAAAGGTGTGTGATATCGGCGGCGGCCGGGTCGGCGAGGTCAGCGGGCAGAGCGCAGATTGCCGCGTAGCCGTGGCGCTTGGCCCAACCGGCGGCTTGGCTTATTGCGGCATTTAGCCCGCCATTGGTTTCTTGTTCCTCTAGGACTTTGGCACCATGTATTTTTGCCAGCTCCGCCACGTGGCTTGAGCCGGTTACCACCAGGACATCATAGGCCGGAAACTGGCCGCGCAACAGTTGCAATAATTGCCGATAAAGCAACATTGCCAAGCGCTTACGGCCCTCAACGGGCAGCGAAGCAGCCAGCCGGGTCTTCGCATCTGCCGGGTTTTTCATAGGGATGATGAACAAGAGGTCAGCCACCAAAAACCTCCGCAAGAATTGCCATGGCCAGCGCTTGTTTTTGCGTTTGCTCAGGCATGATGATCGAGGATATTACGGGGTGCAGGCCCAGTGCTGCAATCGCCGCGGCGTGGCTGGCATCAACCGGATCTATGACCAAACTACCGGCCAAACCTTGGTAATGCGCGGCAATGCCGACAACATCTGCGCGCATGCCCAGAGCTTTCATCATCCGGTCGGCCGGGCCTTTGACAACCTTGCCGTCAATTAACGGGCTGACGGCGACTTTGGGAGCCTCTGCCGCGTTTAGGGCTGCACGAATGCCGGGGATATGGATGATCGGGTCGATTGAAACCAGCGGATTACTGGGGGCAATGACAATAAGGTCCGCCTCGGAAATGGCTGTCAAAGCGGCGGCAGTCGGGCGGGCCTGTTCAATGCCGGAAAATTTGAGCCCACGCACATCTGGCACACAACGTTCTTTGACAAAATATTCCTGAAATGACAGCCACCCGGTATCTGTTTGAACCATTGTTTGCACTATGTCATCGGTGGGCAAAATGATCTTGCAGGACAGGCCAAAAGCACGGGCAATGTCGGCGGCGATAACGCTGCGACTATGCCCCTGCGCCAAACGGTGACTGCGGTAAATATGCAGGCCAAGATCGCGGTCGCCGAGCGTCATCCATGTCGGTGCGCCCAGCTCGGCCAGCACGCTCAGCGCCCGGTGGCTCTCGTCGCGCACACCCCAACCCTGTTGGCGGTCTATCCGACCTGAAAGGCTATAAGTCAGCGTATCAATATCGGGCGAAACCCAGAGCCCGTGAAAGCTGCATCATCCGCAATATTGCCGATCACGCTCAGCTCTACATTGGCCAGACCGGCAAAGCCCTCGGCCATTTTGGCACCGCCAACACCCCCGGCCAGCAACGTGATCTTATGCTGCTTGGCCATCAGTCGCTCCCTGTTTTGAGGAAGCGCGGTAAGTCTTCTGACAGGAAGTCTATTGGGCTGACGGCGTCGCGATCAACCAGCGGTTTCTGCGGCACAGGATCATGATTAGCAAATATTTCCAGTACTTTATAAGCTGTATTGCGCTGCACAGGCACGCGGCCTGCCGCCCGAATGATCTGCACCATTTCATGTGCAGTGACCTCCTGGCCATAGGTTGAACCCGCCGCCCTGGAGATGCTCTCATTCATCAGCGTGCCGCCAAAATCATTGACCCCTTGGCTGAGCAATTGTTGGGCGCGCGCGGGCCCAAGCTTGGTCCATGAAGTTTGGACATTATCCACCCAACCATGCAACATAATCCGCGACACGGCATGCATTTTGTCAACCTCAGCTCGGGTCGGGCCGGGGCGAACTTTGCCGGGGTTATCAAGGTAAAGCGGCGAGTCATAATGCACGAAACTCAGCGGCACCAGCTCGGTAAAGCCGCCGGTCTCTTTTTGAATATCGCGCAGCAAAGCGATATGCCCCGCCCAGTGTTTTGGCCCGTCAATATGACCATACATGATCGTCGCCGTGGTCGGCAGCCCGACTTTATGCGCGGTACGGATGATCTCGACCCATTTGGCGGCGCTGAGCTTATCTTTGGTCAGCTGTTTGCGGATTTCTGTGTCTAAAATCTCTGCCGCCGTGCCGGGGAGCGAGCCAAGGCCGCAGGCTTGAAGATCAGCCAAAAAATCAAAATAAGACATGTTGCGCTTTGCCGCGCCATACCAGATTTCAAATGGTGAAAAGGCGTGAATATCCAGCTTGGGCAAAGTAGATTTGAGCGCCAGCACAATGTCGCGGTAGTAGGTGCCGGGCATTTTGGGGTGAATGCCGCCTTGGATGCAAACCTCAGTTGCCCCGCGCTCCCATGCTTCGGTCGCGCGCGCGACGATGGTCTCTAAGCTCAGCCATTCTGCGCCTGCGTCTTCGCGCCGTTTGGCAAAGCCGCAAAACGTGCAGCCCATGTAACAGATGTTGGTGAAGTTGATATTGCGGTTGACGACAAAGCCAACTTGATTGCCGCAGACCTCTTGGCGCAGCTGGTCGGCCAGCGTGATGATCTGCGTCAGATCTTGGCCCTGTGCGCCAAACAATACCGTGCCATCGGCCTCGCTGACCTCATCGCCTGCCGCAAAAGCGGCCAGCACGGATTGCACAGATTTGGTCATTGTGCCGCTCCCAAATATTGGTCTTGCGCCAAGCCGTCACTGCGGGCCATCTGGCCGATCCGTGCCTCAAGCGAGGGGTCAAGAAACTGCGCGGGCCGCTGCAAAAAGCTAGGGTAGACCGTCAGTCGTTCTTGCAGTTGGCACCCGGCCTGCGCTGTGGCGCGGGCCAATTCGCCGATCTGCGGCCATTCATGTTGGGGGTTGATGAAATCAATCGTCACCGGCGAAATCCCGCCCCAATCGTTCATGCCAGCGCTGAGATATTCAATATGCCGGGCGCTCAGATTTGGCGGCGCTTGCAGGCTGATCTCGGGTGCGAGCATCAACCGGGCGACGGCGAGCGTGCGCAACATATCCGTCAGGCTCGGCTCTGGATGGTGCTCCATGCCAATGCCCGGCTTGCGCTGAAAATTCTGGATGATGACCTCTTGGATATGTCCGTGGCGCAGATGCGAGGCGTTGATTGCGGCGAGGCTTTCGACCCGCTCGGCCCATGTCTCACCAATGCCAATCAACAACCCGGTGGTGAAGGGGACCTGACGCATACCCGCCCGCTCTAGCGTGCGCAGCCGTTGCACCGGGGTTTTGTCGGGGCAGGCATGATGCGGCATGCCTTTGCGGGTCAACCGTTTGGATACGGTTTCAAGCATCATGCCCATTGAGGCGGCGACCGGGCGCAGCATCTCAATCTCGGCGTCGTTCAGCGTACCCGCATTCACATGCGGCAGCAGGGTGGTCTCATCCAGCACCAGCTGGCACATATCGCGCAAATAGGCGTTGGTGCTGTCATAACCGAGCCGAGCGAGCGCCTCGCGGGCGGCGTCGTAGCGGGCCTCTGGCCGCTCACCCAGTGAAAACAGCAGCTCTTTGCAGCCCTGTTTCTCGCCCTTGCGCGCGGTTGCCAGCACTTGTTCAGGGGTCATGAAATTGGCGTCTGGATGGTCAGGATGTTTGACAAACGTGCAATAGGTGCAGGTGTCACGACACATATTTGTTAGCGGTACGAACACTTTACGCGAATAGGTGATGGTGTCACCCCAGTGCCGCCGCCGCCGGGCAACGGCGCTTTGCATAAGTGCTGTGAGCGCCTCGCCGCTGGCATGTTCATATGCCTGCGCGTCTTGCTCTGTCATGTCTATCTGGCTGCTCATATGGCTAGTTTTGACCAAGTGGTCAATTTTGTCCAGAGTTTCTGTAAATCAATGAGCTGCTGCCTGCTATTGGCGCAGATTACCAGAATTTGCGGGCGATTTACAGGGCCGGGCATTATGAGCATTGTGGCCGGGACACTGCCAAGTCGGGCCGTTTGCTGGGAGAGGTAAAAGGCTGAACAAATTACCATATTTGAGATGATCCCGCGCGACGGGTTGCAAAGTGAAGCGGTGATGGGCTGCGGCTTGCGCAAAATTGAGGCGATAAGCCTTGTTGGCCCAAAATGGGTGCCGCAAATGGCTGATGCGGCGCAGGTTATGGCGGCAATTGCACGCCCCGAGGGCTGCCCCTATGCGCCGGATGCTAAGGGCAATGTGGCCACAGAAGCAGTGGTTGAAATGCTGCATGCCAAAGGGTTTGAGACCGGCATTGACCCTATAGAACTGGCCGCCGTCGCCCGGTTTGCCGCCCAGCTAAGGAGCCCACAATGAGCCGGTTTAAAACGTTTGATATGCGCCAAGATGACCGCAGTGTGGTCTATGTGACGCTCAATCTGCCGCAGATGTGCCATGCGTTGACGCAAGAGATGATCGCGGAGTTGGCTGACTTTGCGCAAACCATTGAGGCGGCCCAAACCCGCGCGGTTGTGCTGGACGGGCAAAGTGTTTTGCGCCGGAGGTGATCTTAACTGGATGAAAGCCCAGCTCAGCGCCAACCGCAGCCAGCGTATTGCTGAGGCGACCAAGCTGGCGATGATGCTCAATTCGCTCAATGAAATGCCAGTGCCGCTGATTGGCCGTTTGCATGGCGGTGCATTTGGCGGCGGCATCGGGCTGGCCTGTATCTGCGACGCGGCTATTGCCGAAACCGGCACAAAGTTTGGCCTGATCCCGGCGACCATTGGCCCTTATGTTGTCGCCCGTATGGGCGGGGGCGCGGCGGGCGTTCATGTCCTCACGCATGTTCGGGGCACAAGAGGCACAAGAGCTGGGCATTGTCGCCAAGGTCGCGGCGGCAGGCGAGCTGGACGCGGCGGCCGAGGTCGAAATCATACCCTATCTTTCGGCCGCCCCGGTGCCGTGGCAGCGTCCAAGGCGTTGGCCCGCGCACTAGGCCCGAAGATTGACATGGCGGTGATTGCGGAAACCGTATCGCGGCTGGCTGACACTTGGGACGGCGAGGAGGCAGCGCATGGGATTGACGCATTCTTGAGCAAGAAGTCTCCCAGGTGGGCTCAATAACGTGAAGCCCTATAATGTTAAGCGCTGTCGCGTTATGACGAATAATCGTCGATCAGCACTGTCGGTTTGGCGAACTTCTTAAGCTCTTCTTGGTCATGGATCGTGACTATATTGCGGGCAACGCTGACCCCATAAGGCTTGAGCGTCTTGATCGCTCGGCTCATGTTTTCAGGCGTCATATTGAGAAATGCCGCCAGTCGCCGTTTCTCAGTGCGCAAGGTAAACTTAGGGCCGCCGCCTGCCAGCGACTGTTGTCGCAGCAGGTAATTTGCCAGCCGTTCAACTGATGTGCGCAGCTTAAGATCCTTGGTGCCCTTGACCACCGAGCGGTAACATTGCGCCAGTTCCGTCACCACAGCCCGCGCGAACATATGGTCTATGTCAAAGATTGCCTGCACATCGACATTGGGCAACATCAATATCCGGCTTTTTTCCATGGTCCGCGCAGACATCAAGTACGGCGCGCCGCGAATAGACGCGGCAAGGATAAACGTCGAGATCGGCCGCAAGGTTGCCATCGTTGTCTCGCGCTCGTTGCAGTTGGCAAACAGCTCAACTGAGCCGGTCAGCACAACATGTAAAAAATCGCTCGGATCACCCTCAATTATCAGATCAACCATTGGCGGAAAGTTTTGGATATAGGCGTTGCGCAGCAGCGAATCGAAGTTGGCTTCGTCCATTGACTGGAAGAGCGGCAGGGCGCGGACATCAGATGTATCTGTGTTTGGCATGCTTGGTTCGCTTGTTAGCCTAGCTTGATACTTTTCACCTGATCGGTTGACATTTGTCAATCCAATTCTTGATTTTTGCCGTTTGCGTACTTGCGAAACCAATCGACCCGACATGACAAATGTCTCTAAGTCATTTATTTCATTTAATAAAATAGGTTTTCTGATCCAGATCAATTTCCGTCATGGCCGGTCTCTTTAATTGTTGAGCATGCAGCCAGCACCACATCCAGACGGAGAGCACAGTATGGAGCTACAAAACAAAGCCACCAGTTTATGGGGCAATTTCTTTAATGTGAGGATGGTTCAGATCCGAACCTTCCACATGACGTGGTTTGCGTTCTTCGCCTGTTTCTTCGCGTGGTTCGGCATTGCGCCGCTTATGGGCGTTGTGCGCGATGAGCTGCATCTGACCAAAGATCAGATCGGTTGGGCGATCATCGGCTCTGTCTCAATGACCATCTTTGCCCGGCTGTTTATCGGCTGGCTCTGCGAGCGCATTGGGCCGCGTAAATCTTACACATGGTTGCTGATCCTCGGCTCGCTGCCGGTTATGGGCATCGGCCTTGCGCATTCGTTTGAAACATTCCTGCTGTTTCGGGTGCTGATCGGCGGCATTGGTGCCTCATTCGTAATCACCCAATACCACACCAGCGTGATGTTCGCGCCCAATGTGGTTGGACAAGCCAATGCGACATCGGCAGGTTGGGGTAACCTCGGTGGCGGTGTCACGCAGTTTGTTATGCCGCTGATCTTTTCGGTTATGGTGCTTGGCTTTGGCATGTCTGAGGGCGCGAGTTGGCGCTTGGCCATGGTCGTTGTCGGTATCATCATCATGCTTACCGGTGTGGCTTACTATTTTCTGACCCAAGACGCGCCTGACGGCAACTTTGACAAGCTGCGCGAAGAAGGCAAAATGCCTGAGAAAGCAAAAGTGACCGGCGCTTATATGAACGCGCTGAAAGACCCGCGCGTTTGGGTTCTGTTTGTCATCTACGGTGCTTGCTTTGGCATTGAGCTGACAGTGAACAACGTCGCTGCTTTGTACTTCTTTGATTACTTCGATCTGACGCTGGTGACCGCCGGTTTGGTTGCCGCCTCGTTTGGTTTGATGAACATCTTTGCCCGCACATTGGGCGGGCTGTTTGGCGATAACTTTGGCTCGCTTTGGGGGCTAAAAGGCCGGGCATTCTGGCTGTTTATCTGCATCTTGTTCGAAGGCTTTGCGCTGATGATCTTCAGCCAGATGAGCGTGCTCTTCCTCGCCATCCCGTCGCTGATCGTCTTCTCGCTGTTCACACAAATGGCCGAAGGCGCCACCTATTCTGTTGTGCCCTTCATCAACAAAAAGTCGCTCGGCGCTGTTGCCGGTGTTGTTGGGGCTGGTGGCAATGCGGGCGCGGTTCTGGCCGGGTTCTTGTTCAAGAACACAATCGACTGGAGCGAGGCGTTTTTCATCCTCGGCATGGTCGTCACCTGTGCCTCCTTCCTTGCCTTCTTTGTGAAGTTTTCAACCAAGCAGGAAGACGAAGAGCGGGCCAACTTCGCGGTGGCCAATATCGACACGCTGCGCCGCAAAGCCGACTTCGCCAACTATGAGCTTCAGGTCGGCATCGATGCGATTGAAGCACGCGATCACCGCGA